>JALOMS010000587.1 GCA_025455345.1 Thermoflexibacter sp.
AATTGAGCAAAAACGATTTGATGATTTGCGATTGGGACGAGAAACCTATGTGCATTGGTGGCGTTTTCGGTGGGGTGGATTCTGGCATTACAGAAAATACCACTGCTATTTTCTTAGAAAGTGCCTATTTTTCACCGACTTACATTCGCAGAAGTTCGCAGTACCACACTTTGGTAACGGACGCTTCTTTCCGCTTTGCGCGCGGCATAGACCCCAACGGAACGGTGTACGCACTGAAACGCGCCGCCTTGTTGCTAAAAGAAGTGTGCGGCGGGCAAATCAGTTCAGAAGTGATTGACATTTACCCAACTCCTATTCCAAACAGAGTTTTCAATGTAAAATACAAAAATATAGATAGACTAATAGGTAAAGTAATTGATAGAGAATGGATTAAGCGCACTTTGCAAGGCTTAGAAATAGAGGTTTCCAATGACAATGGAGAAGAATTTACAGTTTCTGTTCCACCGTATCGCGTTGATGTAGAGCATAGTGCGGACATTACGGAGGAGGTTTTGCGTATGTACGGCTTTGATAATATTGAGTTAAAAGAAAACTACGGCTCGGACTTTTTAGCGGAATTTCCTGCCTTGGACGAGGACAGAATCAAGTGGAACTTGACCCAAATGCTTGCCGCAAGTGGTTTGAACCAAATCATGACCAATTCCTTCACCAAAGCAAGTCATTGGGAAAATTTGGAATCCTTCAAAAGCGAACTAAATGTAGAAATGCTGAATCCATTGAGTTTGGACTTGGCAGTAATGCGTAGGTCTTTGGTTTTCACAGGCTTGGAATCAGTGATTCACAACATCAATCGCCGCCAAAAAGACCTCAAATTGTTTGAATTTGGCAAGATTTATAGCAAAGTTACTAAGGAAGACGGCAGAAATATTTACTTGGAAAGAGAGCAACTTTCCATTTTCCTCACTGGCGCAAAAGTCAGCGAAACTTGGCAATCCAAAACTGAAAAAGTCAGTTTCTACGATTTGAGTGGCTTGATTGCTAAGATTTTAGGCTTCCTGAACATCAATAAAATCACACAAAACGAGATACAAACCGATATTTTTGAATATGGATTGGCAATTAATTTTCAGAAGAAAGAAATTGCACGCTTGGGGCTTTTGAGGAAAAATATCGTGAAAGGTTTTGACATCAAACAAGACGTTTTTTATGCGGAAATAGAGTGGGAAAGGCTCATGTCGCAGATTAACCTCACGCGCAACGTGAGCGAGCCACCAAAGTTCCCCGAAGTGCGTAGAGATTTGTCATTAGTAATAGATAAAAAACTCACTTTCAAAGAGATAGAGAATTTAGCAATGCAAACCGAGCGCAACCTGCTCCAAAGCGTGAACGTGTTTGACGTGTATGAAGGTGAAAACATAGGCGCGGATAAAAAGTCCTATTCGGTGAGTTTCACGCTCTTAGACCAAACCCAAACGCTGACCGAAGACGCAATTGAAAAAACCATGAGCAAACTAATGACTGCCTTTGAGCAGAAATTGGGGGCGGTGATAAGGAAGTAGAGATAAGAAAAAATATTTGCTAATCGTGAATGATTTATGATTTAAGTTTTTAAATTGTAAATCATTCCTGTTTTTTAAAATCTGTAAAAGTAAAATCATGGAAGAAACACACCTAAGTTATTTTCAAATAGAAAACTTCAAAAGGTTTGAAAAATTCGAACTCAAAGATATTGGGCAATTTAATTTGATTTTGGGCGATAATAATGTAGGGAAAACTACTTTGTTAGAGGCATTGCTATTTGATGAAAAAGATGCAGAAAACTATATTTTTAATCTCATTAGCGTATTACAATGGAGAAAGATAATCAGTCCTAAAAAAGATTTGAGCGATAGAATTGCTATTACTACCAATTACTTAGATTTCTTCCTTAACAAGTCTTCTATAATAAGTAAAAACGTTAAAATTAATTTTCAATTCTTTTTAAAGCCAATACAACATTTATCAATTTTAGTAGACGAAAGTGTTGTCTTTAAAATGCAAAAAGTAATACAAAGCAATGAATATGACGAGTTAAAAAATGAGTTAATGGTGTTATTAGAAGTAGATGGTACTAAAAGTATTATTCATCAAAAACTTCCTTTGATGCGAATAAGAACTAATCAAGTTCCCATTCCGCTTATTCCCTTTTCGCAAAACTATGACGAGGATTTAGTTGATTACTATACTACTTACATTCAACAAAGCGAAAAAGCAAAAGAAAGTTTTTTGCAAAGTTTGGCAATTTTTATTCCCAATATCAAAGACGTAGAACCTACCAAATATAATAATATTTCTTCTTTGGGAATCAGAGAAAAAAATGTAGATAGGCTTGCACCTTTGTCTTTTTATGGAGATGGAGTAAATCGTCTTGTTCGTATTTTGTTGCAAATGCTTACTTGTAGTGGCAAAAGATTGATGATAGATGAGATAGATGCAGGAATCCATTTTAAGAGGCTAAAAGACTTTTGGAGTGTTGTATTGCAAGCGGCAAAACTTAATAAAGTACAACTTTTTGCTACCACACACAATATAGAATGTTTGCAATATTTTAAAGAGGTTTTAGAAGAAGAAAAACTACAAAACTATCAGAACAATGCACGTTGCATAGAATTATTAGAACTTCCTGATAAAAGTATAAAGGCATATACCTATCCATTTGAAAAATTTGCAGCATTGATAAATACAAATACCAATATCAGAGGAGGGGCATACAATGGCTAAGGTTACTATTTTTGTTGAAAATCACGAAGATAAGGAGTTTATTGACTTCCTTCTCAAAAGCCGTTATGGTGTAGAACTACCTATTGGAGATATTGGAGGGTTTATACTGATGAGTGGTTCAGGAAATGAGCAAAGTAAATTTGAAGATATTTTTCTTAAAAGTAAAATGTTGGGATACACCAATTTAGTGATAGAAGATGCTGATTATAAAGAGAATAGTACGTATGGATTTGATAAACAAGTAGAGCGTTTGGAACAGTTAAAACCTATTTTAGGGTTTGAATACTTTTTGTTTCCTGACCACGAAAATGATGGGAATTTGCAAGTTTTATTTGAAAACTGTTTGCAAGAAAATAAGAAGCAAGTCATTGATTGTGTGAATATTTACCATCGTTGTCTAATAGACAAAGGATTTGAGCATAAAACGCCAAAAACTTACCATAGCCGCTGGAATATGATTGAAAGTGGACTATTGGATATGAAAAACAAGCGAGATTTTTCTGATACGAATATTTGGTACATTCACGACAATCCACATTTGAAACGTCTTACAGATTTTTTAGATAGTTTTTTTACTTAGTATTAAAGCTAACAACCGCCTTTGAGCAGAAATTAGGGGCAGTGATAAGAAAACAAGTTTTAATTTGCTCATTATCAAATGAATATTTTACAGAAAATAGTAGCAAGTATCTTTCCACCTTATAAATTTAGCATTTTAAGAAAAGTAAGATGAAAAAGAAAAAGAAGCCTCAAAAAATGTGGATTTATTCTCCAAAACAAGAAAAAGTAAATCCTTCGGAAGAAGTAAAAAAGGACTTGGCAGATTTTTTTACACCTTTGATTGAGAAATTCAAAGAAGTATTTATCCCTGCCAATCCAGATAAAAGCTATAATT
>JALOMS010000588.1 GCA_025455345.1 Thermoflexibacter sp.
TTAGATTGTTTCTGCGGTTCGGGAACAACATTGAAGTCTGCACACCTCTTGGGCAGAAATTGGATAGGCATAGACCAATCCGAACAAGCTATCAAAATGACCATAGAAAAGTTAGACAGCATTTCAGGTGATATTTTTACGCCAAAGCCAAGTTATGAGTTATTATGGACAGATATACAATAATCACACCCACCAAAAACCTTTGTCAGTAAACAAAATAACCTTAAAATATTCCTTAATTGGTACTTAGACAAAACTCTTATTTTAAAAATTTGTCTATAAAACCCAAACAACTCTTTTTGCTTTCCAAATATTTACTAACTTTGAAAGAGATAGAAAATGTAAGGACTGTGGAGAAAAGAGGGTGGGGAGGGGAAAAGTTGGTCATAAAATAAATGATATGAAAATAAAATCTTTAAAATTAAGTAGTTACAAAAGATTTGTAGAAGAAAGAACATTTGATTTTACAGATGAAAATACAGGCTTACCAAAAAATTTAATCGCCTTGGTCGGTCAGAATGGTTGTGGAAAATCCTCTGTTTTGCAGGCGATAGCTTCTGTAATAGGAACTGCTGTGGGCAAACTTAAAAAACCCTCTGACTTAGATTGGGCAGGGTTTAATTATAATTTAATCAATTCTAATCCAAACCATATTGCAGAGATAGATTTAGGAGTATATTTTGCTGATAATGAGATAAATGCTACCATTGCTTATGCCAAACAATTAAGTCGTAATAACATAGGTAATGCCAATGAAGTTAATTTGTATTTGAATTTCTTAGACAAAAAGGTTTACAGCCAAACAATAAGTTACTATAATCAATTCAAAGGGCGTGAGTTTGCGATTAAGCTTAGAAAAATTAATCCTGACTCATGGAATTTATTTCAAAAAGTAGGCGGCATACTTTGGTACACAGAGCATAGAAACTCTACTTCGGCTACGCTTTCTGCCGAGTTGGCAGAAGGGAAAACAATTATCAATGAACAGGCATTGAGAAGACGCTTAAATGATTTTTTTAATTTTCACTTTCGTCTTGCAAAAGATAAAAAGTTTATCCTAAAAGAAGGACAAAGAGATGTTTTTGATGTATTGAATCAAAGTTATTCAAGAATATTTCAAGGAAGAAAACTGATAGGAACTAATCCTTCAAGAACAGTAGATTTTAATTCAGACGCTTTTTTTTATTTGTCTGATGGAAAAAAGGAATATGAAATCTCTGAAATGTCTGGGGCAGAAAGAGCAATATTTCCTATTCTTTTAGATTTTGCTTGGTGGCAGGTGAATAACTCAATCATTCTAATTGATGAACTGGAACTACATCTTCATCCTCCCTTGCAACAAGCGTTTTTAAGAGCATTGCCTTATTTAGGAGAAAATAATCAGTTTATCATCACAACCCATTCTGATTATGTAGCTTCGCTAATCTCAGAAGATGCAATTTATCGTTTAGACTAAAATGAGTATATTAGGAAATAAAAGTAAAAGAATCTTTTGTGAAGGAGTAAAAGATGGTTTTGACAACAAGTTTTTTAGTAAATATTTTATTGAAAAATTTGGCGTAACAATCATACCTTTGGAAGGAAAATGGCAGTTTAAAAATTTTATTTCAGGATATATTACTGCCCAAAAAGAGGTAAGCTACTTGGCAATCAGAGATAGAGATTTTGATGTGGAGCCTTCTGATAAGGAATCTATCATTGTTTTTGATGAAAAGAAAAATATTTTAGGAACTTATCGCGCAAGCATAGAAAACTACTTCATTGATGCAGATTTAATTCATCAGTATGTAACTTGGTTAGCACAGACCCCCAAACACAAAGAGAAAAATATTGTGATTCCCTCTACCATAGAAATTGCTAATTTGATAGAACAATCTGCCAAAGAAATTAAGTATTATACTGCGGTCAGATGGGCTTTATCCAAACTAAAACCTACTCCAAATGAAACATCTTTCCCTGATACTTGGACAGGGGGAAGTGGAAATTTGCCACAGAATTTAGACTTAGAAAATTGTAGAAAAGAGGCTATTACAAAAATAATTGACACTTTTCATCAAAGATTAAAGACAATTAATCAAGTGGAATTCGAATTACATTTAGAGGTGTTTTTACAATTATTTTCGGAGAAATCTTTTTATCAAAATCAAAAATACTTAACTTGGTTTCATGGAAAAGATTTAAAGAAAGCCTTACAAAAGAAATTATCTGAAACTGATTTAAGAAGAATAAACTTCTCTTTGGATACAATGATAGAAAATCATATTTGTAACATAGATGGTAATTGTCCTGTCAAGATAGACATTACCAAATACGCAGATTTGATAGAATTAAAAAATAGAATAAACGAATAAACCAAACAACTAAAAAATACACCAACAATCAATGTCAAAAGTATTAATCATAGACGACGAAAAGGCAATCCGTTACAGCCTGCGCGAGATTCTCGAATACGAAAAGTATGAGGTCGATGAGGCAAAAGACGGAGAAGAAGGCTTGGAAAAAATCAAGCAAAATGAGTACGACATCGTGCTTTGCGACATCAAAATGCCCAAAATGGACGGATTGGAAGTCTTGGAAAAGGCGATGGAACTCGGCAAAGAAGTGCAGTTTATCATGATTTCCGCACATGGAAACATAGAAACTGCGGTCGAGGCTACCAAAAAGGGAGCTTTCGACTTCATTCAGAAGCCACCAGACCTGAACCGCTTGCTCGTTACCATGCGAAATGCGCTCGATAAGTCTTCCTTAGTCGCTGAAACTAAGGTACTTAGGAAGAAAGTAAACCGTACTTTCGACATCGTGGGAGAGTCTGCCGCCATTATGCAAGTCAAAGAAACCATAGATAAGGTAGCCCCTACGGAGGCGCGCGTAATGATTATGGGTCCTAATGGCTCTGGCAAAGAACTGGTAGCGAAGTGGTTACACACCAAAAGCAACCGCAACCAAGGCTCTTTGGTAGAAGTAAACTGCGCCGCTATTCCTTCTGAACTCATTGAAAGTGAACTGTTTGGACATGAAAAAGGCTCTTTTACTTCTGCGGTAAAACAACGCATTGGCAAGTTTGAGTTGGCGACCAATGGTACGCTCTTTTTGGACGAAATTGGCGATATGAGCCTTTCCGCACAGGCAAAAGTGTTGCGTGCCTTGCAGGAAAGCAAAATTACCAGAGTAGGCGGCGACAAGGAAATTAAAGTGAACGTGCGCGTGATTGCAGCAACCAACAAAAATATTCCCGAAGAAATCAAGCATGGCAGGTTCAGAGAAGATTTGTACCATCGATTGAGCGTAATTGTGATTCGCGTGCCTTCGCTTAACGAGCGCAGAGAGGACATTCCGCTTTTGGTGGATAAGTTTTTGGAAGACATTGCGGACGAATACGGAGAGGCGAAAAAGGTCATTTCCGCAGAAGCATTGGAAAAACTGAAAGAAATAGACTGGACGGGCAACATTCGCCAACTCCGCAACGTGGTCGAGCGGCTTATCATCATGAGCGGTACAGAAATTACTGATGAAGATATAATCAAATATGCTATGCACTAAAATTTCAATAGATATTTCTCTTTGGATTTCAAATAATCTCTATTTTTGTTTTCTGAAACTTTAGACTAAAATATAA
>JALOMS010000589.1 GCA_025455345.1 Thermoflexibacter sp.
TTGAAAGATGTGTACGACAAGCTCTCTGATACCAACGAAACGATACACTCTTACAATAGTGATATTTCCATAGAAGACCAAACAGATAGTACCATTGTTATGCGCTTGTCTTATAGCGTTTACACAGAGCATCCTACTTATGGAGCTATTTGGAGAGCTACTAAGGCTTCTTATCTCGAAGCAAAATTTGACCTAAAAAATAAAGAAGTGAATTTTCTGCCTGTCAGTAGGATAGCCTCTTTGAAAAATCAAGACCCAGATTTTATCAGTAAAATAAGTTTTGAACAAACAAATCTGTCTTTGAGAAGTGCTATTATGATTACAATGAAATACTTCATGCGTCATTATACACGAGCAACAAAATAACTTTTTTCCTAAAAAGTACCAAACTTTCTTAAAGTTTGGTACTTTCTTAGCAGATTCTTAGACCTACGAAAATCAACCTTGAAGGAGATAAGATAAGCCCAAAAAGGAAGAAAACCAGCTTTGTAACGCACCAAAGAGCCTATGCTCGGTGTAGAGAATGTCAAAAAAATAGTGATTAAGAAAATATACAATATACAAGCAAATAATAAAATAGCGTGCTTTCCTATTTTCAGCGAAGGAGTACGCACAAAGAACAAAAGACTATACAAAAACAAATTTTCTATGCTTGTTATGACTTTGGGGAGATTGCCTTCTGCTTCCCACAATAAAGGCTCAAACAATCCTGCAAACAAAGCAAAGGGTATATTTTTTATTAGAGCCGCTATACTCCCATCAAAATCAATAAAATATATTAGGTTATCAGCATCTGTTGTTTCGACAATCGTATCATAACTGTCTTTTATCGCAATGAGAAAATAGTCCAAATGAAAGTTAGGATTAGTAAAAGTTCCTAATAGTGCAAGGAATAAAAAAAAACTTCCAAAAATAGAAAGTTGGGCAAATAAAGAAAGATGGTATCGCTTATTGAGCTGATAAATACAAAAATATGCAATACAAATAGGATTCAAGATAATCGTGTAATAGTATTTGATTTTCCAGATTATCCATGAGAAAAAGAATAAAAATAACCACTCTAATATTCTAATTTTAAAAGAATGATGAGGCAAATGTAAAATACTTAACAAACTCCCAACAACAATACAAACACTCCCACAAATAATACTTTCTTTGAGTAAGCCAGAACTCCAAAAAACCACCGAAGGAAGCAAGAAAAAAGATAAAAATAAAGAAATCTTGGTATAAGGGAATAGCCTTGCCAATACATTGGCTCCGTACCAAAAACCTACAAAACTAATAAACGAAAACCAAATAGAAGTTAGCCAAAAATTATTGAATGTCAGTAGATTAATGAGTGCTACTATTTTTGAAAAGAATATTACTCGACTATTCAAATCTTTGAATTCTCCAAAATAATAATCCTGCATACGCACCCCCGTATGAGGAAAATTCCAAAAGTCCAAAGGAGCGTCTAACAGCATTTGTCTCAATAATTTGCCTTGTTGGAAGAGATAAAGAACATCTCCTTCTTTGTAATAATATTGATAAACCAGTCCTACTGCGATTCCTGCGGAGAGTTTGATTACAAGCGAAATAAAAAAAAAAGGTCTAAGAGGTGCTTGCGTCTGTGTGCGATACCAAGCAAATACTATCACTCCTAAAGTCAGAATATTTAAAATTGCAGTAATCAAGGCTTTTTACAAATAATAAGCTATACAAAAAACTCAAGCACTTTCTTTTCTATCTGTCCCAAAACATCTACCTTTTGAGAGCGATTCAAGGCTGTTTTGCCAGCCTCATACCAAAGTTCATCTCCAATATTGATATAAAAACCATTCTTATTTGGCTCGTGGACTTGTGCATTTTCAGCAAAATAGTCAGGCTTAAATACTAATTCCAAAAACTTTTTTCCGTACTCCCAGCCTACACTTTTCTCTTTGGGAATACCTTTTTTGGTTTTATTTTGAAGCATTACTTGTCGCTTGCTAAAACTCATCATAAACCAATACTCTATGGATTCTAAAGGAGATATTTTTTTGAATTTGAATAACAAGGGGCGTTCTACCTGTTTTTCTTCCAAAAGAGCTTGGCAGAGTTCTTCGCACAAATAACCCCATAAATCTTGATTTTGAGGGAAAAATTTATTCCCTGTGCCGTCGATATGGGTGATATTTACTTCCAAAAAATCTATATTTGCCTGCTGTATATATTGGCGAGGTTTGGTCTGACGCATAAGCAAATCCAATTCCTCGACCCACATTATATCTACCCTTCCTTGAATCTCCAAATCATCATTGGGCGAAAAGCCCTCATCTATGATTTCTTCCAAAGATAGGTCTTCTCTGTGTGTATATTGGACATGGTAATGTAACTCCAATTTGTCTTTAATACTACCTTTTAAGATATAAGCATAGCTATAAGGAGGAGTGGTATTTTCTGAAGTTTCAAAATGTATCTCAAAAGATTGAATATCCATACTTTGGTAAGTTTTTAATAAAAAAATTAAAACAAAATTAAGAAAAAATGAATAAATAAGGCTTTTTTTGACAAAATACCACCTAATTTTAGGCTTTGTAAATCAGACCAATAACCATTTATCTACTTCCTGTAATCCTACATTTTACAAGAGGCGGTTTTTTTTATTACTGATAATTACCTACCTTGCGAACCCAATACCATATATTCGTAAATATGAAAAAATTATTACTAAGCATCCTTTTATACAGATTTTATTTCCTCAGACACCTATTGTTGGTTTTTGTTTTCTTATTTTTATGGACATTTTCTCCTATCAATAGCTATGCTCAGGTGAGCGTAAACCCTGCTACTTTCAAGGCAGAAGACGAAATCACGATTACCTATGATGCCACTCAAGGCACTTCGGGACTTAGAGGCGCAAGCAAAGTATATATGCACGCAGGCGTAATCCTTGATTCGGAAGTGGGTACGGGTTGGAACAATGTAGTAGGGAATTGGGGCAAAGATGATGGCATAGGCTTGATGACCGCTTTGGGAAATGACAAATGGAGTATTAAATTAGTGCCAAGAATATATTTTGGTGTTCCTGCTCAACGGATATTTAGAATAGGTATGGTTTTTAGAAATGCAGATGGTTCGAGAGAGGGGAAAAGCCCTCAAAATGGCGATATTTTTATTCAGGTTGCGTTTTCTGGCTTGGCAATGAGCATTGTTTCGCCCAATCCGCGCCCTTATTTTGCCTTTCCCAATGAGAATTTTGAGGTAAAAGCAGAAGCAAGTGCTTCCGCTACTTTGTCCATATTGGTCAATGGAAAGCAGGTAAAAGAGCAGGTCGGCACGATGATTACTCATACTGTCAATGCTGGTACTGCCAATGGATTGGTAAAAATTATGGCAAAAAATAGCACAAACGCTGTTTCAGATTCTTTTACTTACAGCATACTTCCACCGCAGGTTGTTGCTCCTCTCCCCTTGGGCGTACAAGACGGAATCAATTATATTGACGAGAAGACGGTAGTTTTGGTGCTTTTTGCTCCTCAAAAAAAGTTTGTTTATGCGATTGGAGATTTTAATGATTGGCAGGTAGGCATAAAAAGTTTTATGAATGTAACACCTGATAAAAATCGTTTTTGGCTTCGCTTAGAAAACTTA
>JALOMS010000053.1 GCA_025455345.1 Thermoflexibacter sp.
GTTATCAAACAAGCAGTAGAAATTTTAGTAACTATTGACCCAACTAATGCGAGCAAATATCGGACTTTAATAAAATGAAATGATTACTAACTTTTGGTAAATTGCTTACGCCAAAAGTTCCAAGTATTTCCTACTTGAGAAAGAATTACTTGTAGCTATTATGGTTTCCCCAAAGTTTGGACAATTTTAGTGTAAAACTAAGGTGTAGCAATTTAATTACATTTTTGTATTTTTTTAAGATAGTTGTTTTTTGTCAATATAAACATTTGCTGGTGTCAAATAGCCCAAAGATTGATGTTTACGTTCATAAGAATTGGACAAATTCATTAAGTCTTTTTTCTAATTCTAATCCATCATTGAGTGAGTTCAGGTAAATATACTGTGTGTTTTCGCTTGTAATACAGTATTACACCTTTAAGACTACTATCATTTTAATAACCCTTCCATCTCATCGAGGTTCATTACCCTCAAGGTCTTTCGTCCGTCAGGGGCATAGCTGGGATTAGTGCAAGCAAAAAGTTGGTCTATAAGTGCGTTGATTTCTATGTCTGACAAAAAGGTAAAGTAAAAGGTTTCATTGACAGGCGTTTGGACATTGTATAGGCTATTTTTTCTGCCTTAGTGAAGTTCAAATTAGCCTGATAACTGTACTGTTCTATAAGTTCCTCTATGAGTTTTGCTTCTACAACTACGGGAAGATTAGCGGGTACACCATTGATGACCATTGTATTTTCTTCCATGAAATAATCAAAGCCTAAGTTTTTCAATTCCCATTCCATATCACTCACCACAATAAGGTCTGCGGGTGTAAGTAACAGCTTTTCAGGGAAAAGCAAGCGTTGGATTGTTCCCTTTCCTCCTTGCATATTTTGTAAGAAACGTTCGTAAAGAATCCTCTCATGAGCGGCTTGTTGGTCTATAAGCAGTATGCCAGATTTTATTTGACTGATGATAAATCTATGGTGAATTTGGAAAACTTTTTTGCTTTCTACATTTTCATTTGCTGTATTACTTTCAAAAGTGATGGTTTCTATGGAATCTACTTGTTTGCTTTCCAAAACTTTACGCAATTCATTATCAAAATTATATAATTGTTCCCAGTGCTGTAAGTTGCGTTGTTGGAGGGGGCTATTGCGAAACTGGGCATAATTCGAGGATTGTTCGGGCAAAGCCAAATCGCCTAATTCTTTTTGCCAATCTACTTGGTATTCTTCCTCGTGATGTTGGAGTTTACCTGTATTGGTAAAGTTAGTATCTAACTCGAAGTCCATTTGAGGAGCAAGGTGATGCTTGCCCAACGCCTGCCTAATAGCCGCTCGCACAAGCGCGTAAGCTGTACGCTCATCTTCAAATTTGATTTCCGTTTTTGTTGGATGAACATTGACATCTATCTTTTGAGGGTCTGTTTCTATCACAAGTACATAAAATGGAAAACTGTCTTCGGGCAATAGCCCCTCGAAAGCTGTAACTACGGCATGATTGAGGTAAGGATGTTTGATAAAACGCTGATTGACAAAGAAGAACTGCTCTCCTCTGGTTTTTTTAGCAGATTCAGGCTTGCCTATATAACCCTTGATATTCATGCTTGGGATTTCTTCTTCGCAAGGAATTAATATTTGCTTGTAACTTTTGCCAAATAAACTCACTATCCGATGCGCTAATTTCCCCTTTCTGAGATAATAAACTTCTGTATCATTATGATAAAAGGTAAACTCAACTTCTGGGTTTATCAGGGCTACTCGCTGAAATTCATCAATGATATGTTTTAATTCTATGGGGTTTGACTTCAAAAAATTCCGACGAGCAGGCACGTTGTAAAACAAATTTTTAACGGCAATACTCGTCCCCTTACTGCACTGCACAGGCACTTGTTCAATGACTTGAGAGCCAGTCAAATAAATAAATGTGCCTAACTCATCTTCATCTCTTTTGGTTTTCATCTCTACTTGGGCTACCGCCGCAATAGACGCAAGAGCCTCACCTCTAAAACCCAAGGTGCGAATCTGAAAAAGGTCATCTACGGTTTTTATTTTAGAAGTAGCATGTCGCTCAAAACTCATGCGAGCATCAGTTTCAGACATTCCACAGCCATCATCTATGACTTGAATTAAGGTTTTTCCTGCTTCTTTGATAATCAATTGAATATAAGTACTACCAGCATCTACCGCATTTTCAAGTAGCTCCTTGACTACCGAAGCAGGTCGCTGTACTACCTCGCCCGCCGCTATTTGGTTAGCCAAACTATCTGGGAGTAAACGAATAATGTTGTTCATGGAGTAATCACTTATTTCTTTGAATAATTGTCTTTTAAAAAATTAAAAAAGATTCCTTATCCAAAATTATTGAAAACTTTGGAAAAGAACAAAAACGATAAAATATTGTGTTTGTATGCTAAACCGTGTAGTTTTGGCTGATTATCTCAATTATCCTCTCCGCTAACGGTCAAAAATGCCCGATTTCGGACAGTAAAAATAATAAAAATACAATTAAAATACTGATTATGAATATTTTATAAAATTGGCACATTAATTGGCTAAATCGGAATTATAGATTATTAATCATCAAAGATAACAGCAAAAGCAGTACGTATGAGTGCATTAGTAATCCAACATCAGTGCTAATTTTTTAATTTGTTGATAATCATGGATAAAATTCAATACGATACAACAGTGGACAGACAAAATTTTCAGTCGCAACAAAATCCAAATATGGATAGAAAAATCACGAAGAAAAAATGGACAACGAAGCGCATCCTGACTATCAGCGCAATAGTTGCCTTTGCAGGTTTTGTGGCTTATCTTGCTTTCTTTGCTGATAAACGTAGCAAACTCAATGTAGAAACTGAAAAGCTGAGTATTGCTACTGTCAATCAAGGTGTTTTTCAAGAATTTATCGTCCAAACAGGCAACATTTTACCCTTACAGACTGTCTATATTGATGCTATTGAGGGCGGAATTATCGACAAAATATACAAAGAATCTGGGGCAATGGTCAAGAAAGGAGACTCTATCATGTCCTTGACTAATTCTAATCTCCAGCTAAACGTCATGACCAGAGAAGCCGCACTTTATGACCAAATTAATAACTTGAGAAATACGCGTTTGAATCTCGAACAAAATGATATTACTCGCCGCCAACAATTAGTAGAAATAGATTACAACATCATGCTCTATAAACCTCAATACGAAAGACAAAAGAAATTAGTAGAGGCTGGTGCTATTTCCAAACAAGAATTTGAACAAACTAAGGAACTCTATGATTATCAAATCAAACGCAAAAAATTAGTTCAGTCCCAATATGCCAATGATTCAAGTTTTCGTGCTGTACAGTTAGACCAGTTTAGATTATCAGAACAGAGGATGTTCCAAAGTTTGACGGGAGTAGGACAAATCTTAGACAATCTCGTAGTACGCGCTCCTATAGACGGTCAGTTAGCAACCCCAGATTGGCAACGCGGGCAGAATATTAATACTTCGCAAAGAATAGGGCAAATAGACAGATTGGACAATTTTAAGCTAAGAGTACGAATTGACGAGCTTTATTTGCCAAGAATCAATGTAGGACAAAAAGGTAGCTGTGATTTTAATGGACAGACTTTTGCGTTGGAAATCAATAAGATATATCCTACAATTACTGATGGGAGATTTGATGTGGACATGATTTTTACAGCAAAAACCCCTGAAGGCATCAAGCGCGGTCAATCTATGAGAGCCAGAATCGATTTGGGAGATTCCGAACAAGCAACCTTACTGCCTATTGGCGGATTTTACAAAGATACAGGTGGTAATTGGGTTTATGTCCTTGATGAGTCTGGCAAAAAAGCTATAAAACGAGAAATCCGCTTGGGTAGAAAAAACACAGAGTATTTTGAGGTATTGGAAGGTCTAAAACAAGGCGAAAAGGTTATTACATCTTCTTACGAGTATTTTGGTGATAATGAAGTGCTTGTATTGAGTAAGGAAGACTAATAATCTGGAATAAGATACAAAATTTGGAACATGGAATTAAAAATAATGAATTATGAAAATTCCAGATTGAAAAAAAATTGTAAACAATTCAAAAAATAAAATAGAGAAATATAGAATCAGGAATGAATCGCGACGGCGAACCGTCGCAACGGCGAACCGTCGCAACGGCGAATCGTATAAAATTAGAAGTCTGGAATGATAAATTGCAAAAGCTTCGCCTTTGCGATTACAAAAATTCCAAAATCTACCTTAGCCAATTCCAGATTTTAAATTAACAATTTAACGATTAATTTTAATAAGAACTTATGGAAAACATCATCAAAACCAAAGACTTAGCAAAAGTCTATACCACCGAAGAAGTAGAAACTACTGCGCTAAACAGTATTAATATTGAAATCAAAAAGGGAGAATTCGTAGCTATTATGGGTCCTTCGGGTTGTGGTAAATCTACACTCATGAATATTGTTGGGTTATTGGACAATCCCTCAAGCGGAGAATATCATTTCTTAAACCAAGAAATCTCCAAATATTCTGAGTGGGAACGTGCAAAACTCCGTAAAGGAAATATTGGCTTTGTTTTCCAAAGTTTTAATTTGATAGACGAATTAACCGTATTTGAGAATGTAGAGCTACCTTTGCTTTACCTCAATGTTTCTGCTGAAGAGCGCAAGAAAAAAGTAGAAGAAGTATTACAACGCATGGACATCATGCACCGCCGCAATCACTTCCCACAACAGCTTTCTGGAGGTCAGCAACAAAGAGTAGCTATTGCAAGAGCCGTAGTTGCTTCTCCCCAACTGATTCTCGCTGACGAGCCTACTGGTAATTTGGATTCTGCCAATAGCGAAGAAGTAATGAATCTTTTGACACAACTCAACCAAGCGGGTACGACTATAGTCATGGTTACGCACTCTCCACATGATGCGAACTATTCTCACCGAATAATCAATCTATTTGACGGTAAGGTAGTTACAGAAAATATAAAAGAAAAGTTCCACGTATAAGCTATCTAAACATGATTTAAACCTTGTTACTTCCTAAGTTTACATATTTAGGAAGTTTTTTATTTTTGCTCTTACTTCTCTCCTACTTCACTTATTCTGTCCAAATCTGTGGTTTGAAAATGTTGATATACTTTGAGGGCAATGGCTAAGGCAAGAGCTGTTTCCGCCGCCGCAACCACAATGACAAAAAGTGCAAAAAGTTGTCCTTGAAATAATTGAGTATCATATCGAGCAAAGGCTACTAAATTAATATTAGCCGCATTCATCATCAACTCTAAACCTATCAAAACAGCAATTAAGTTTTTTTTGATGATTACTATCACCAAACCAATGCTAAATAAACAAGCACTTAAGAAAAGAAAATGAGAAAGTGAAATCATGCAGTAAAATTGCAGATTTTCTTTCTAAAAGCGGATAGAAAGTGATTTTTTTATCTAAATTGCTTTCATAAAATATTTTTTTAACTCTACTATATTTATGAAAAAACAATACTTTTTTGTCTTAGGTATTTTTTTGTTAGGCTTTGCCTGTAACCCATCTAAAAAGCAGGTCGATTTGATTATCTTCAATACTAAAATTTATTCGGCAGATAGTAGCTTTACTACCCATGAGGCTTTGGTCGTCAAAGATGGTAAAATCCTTGATATAGGAACAAGTAAAGCTATTTTAGAAAGTTATCAGTCAGAAAATCAATTAGATGGTACAGGAAAATTTATCTACCCAGGTTTTTATGACGCTCATTGTCATTTTTACAATTTGGGATATGCCATGCAACAAGTTGATTTGGTTGGGACTACTTCTTTCCAAGAAATAGTCCAAAAGTTAGTAGATTATAAACAACAAAACCCTGATAAACAGTGGATATTGGGACGAGGTTGGGACCAAAATGATTGGAAAAATCAAAGTTTCCCCAATCGCGATACCTTAGATTTATTATTTCCAGAAACGCCTATTTATTTAGTTCGAATAGATGGGCATGCGGCTTTGGCAAATGGAGCAGCACTGAAGTTAGGACGGGCAGGCGAAAAACCATTGATTGAAGGTGGACAAGTTACAGGAGGATTGGTAGAAACCAAAAATGGAAAAACGACGGGCATACTTATAGACAATGCCATGCGCTTAGTAAGTAGTGTGATACCTCCGCCGAATGAGCAGGAAATTAGACAAATATTGCTTACAGCACAGCAAACTTGCCTCGAAAATGGTCTGACTACCATCGCAGATGCAGGTCTTGGGAAAGAAATTATAGAACTCATAGACAAAATGCAGAAAGATAATGACTTGAAAATCAAAGTATATGCGATGGTAAGTGCCACCAGAGAAAATGTAGCACATTTTATCAAAAAAGGTATCTATAAAACGGACAAACTGAATGTACGCTCTTTCAAAATCTATGCTGATGGTGCCTTGGGTTCGAGAGGGGCTTGCCTCATAAAACCGTATAATGATGACCCCAAAACCACAGGCTTTTTGCTTGCGCGCCCAGATGAGTTAGAGGCTAATTTTCAATTGATTGCCAATAGTAACTTCCAAGCAAATACTCACGCTATCGGGGATTCTGCCAATAGAATTATCTTAGATATGTATGGAAAAATGCTTAAAGGAACTAATGATAGACGCTGGAGAATAGAACATGCACAGGTAGTTTCACAAGAAGATTTCGTTAAATTTAAGCAATATAATATTATTCCATCTGTCCAACCTACGCATTGTACCTCTGATATGTATTGGGCGGGTGCGCGTTTGGGTTTTCCAAGAGTCAAGACTGCGTATGCTTATCAGCAATTATACGAACAAAACAAAATATTAGCATTGGGGAGTGATTTTCCAGTAGAGGCTGTCAATCCATTGTTTGGTTTTCATGCGGCTGTTGCGCGACAAGACGCAAAGAACGAGCCTAAAGAGGGCTTTCAAATGGAAAATGCTATCAGTAGAGAAAATGCCCTGAGAGGTATGACTATATGGGCGGCGTATGCCAATTTTGAGGAAAATGAAAGGGGAAGTATAGAAAAAGGCAAACAAGCAGATTTTGTGATTTTAGAAAAAGACCTGATGACTACTGACAAAGAAGAACTTAGAGCCATAAAAGTTCTTCAAACATATATCAATGGCGAAAAGGTCTGGGGAAAATGAGATGAAATGAAAAACCCTTTGCATATACAAGCAAAGGGTTTTGATAATCAATAATTTAAGTATGTATTATCCTTATCCTAAATAAGTTTTAAGAGCTTTGCTACGAGAGGTATGCCTCAATCTACGAATGGCTTTCTCTTTAATCTGCCTCACGCGCTCGCGAGTAAGGTTAAACTTTTCACCAATTTCTTCTAATGTCATAGCATGCTCTCCATTCAATCCAAAGTACAAAGCAACTACATCGGCTTCTCTTTGGGTAAGTGTGGATAATGCTCTTTGGACTTCTCTACGCAAGGAATCAGTCATTAGCCCTGTATCTGGTTTTTCTTCTCCATCATTTTCTAATACGTCCAAAAGGTTATTTTCCTCACCTTGAGCAAAAGGCGCGTCCATAGAAACGTGCCTACCTGAAATTTTCATAGTATCTACTACCTCTGAGGTAGGTAAGTCAAGCACCTCTGCCAACTCGTCAGGAGAAGGTTCTCTTTCAAATCTTTGCTCTAATTCTGAAAAAGTTTTAGAAATTTTATTGAGTGAACCAACTCTATTCAATGGTAAACGAACGATACGTGATTGCTCTGCCAATGCTTGCAAGATAGACTGTCTAATCCACCAAACAGCATAAGAGATAAACTTAAAGCCTCTGGTTTCATCAAAGCGTTGAGCGGCTTTGATAAGACCCAAATTTCCTTCATTAATCAAATCACCTAAAGACAGACCTTGATTTTGGTATTGTTTAGCGACAGAAACAACAAAACGAAGATTCGCTTTAGTCAATCTTTCTAAAGCCAACTGGTCGCCTTCGCGGATTCTTTTCGCTAATTCTACCTCTTCGTCTGGAGAAAGCAAATCAACTTTGCCAATTTCTTGTAAGTATTTATCAAGGGATTGGCTTTCTCTATTGGTAATTTGTTTACTGATTTTAAGCTGTCTCATCTATGTAACAATATTTTATATTTTGTAAAAGCTATAACAAGTAAAAAAACCAAATGGTTTCTAATCAAGTTTAATTTTAGAAAAAATCAAAAAAGAAACAAGAATCTTAACTTATAAAAAAGAGATTCTATACTTAACATAGATAGAACGAGTTAAGTTCTATTTTCTGTTTCTATCATGTTCTTTTTTTTTGTCCTGAGAATAGTTTTTATTTCCACCACCGCTATAGCCTCCGTGTCCACCACTTTTACTACTTACTCCTTCTGGTTTAGGTAACAATACTTTTCGCGACAAGCGGTATTTCCCTGTTTTTTTATCTACTTCTATTAGTTTTACTTTGATTTCTTCACCTACTTCTAAGACTCCGTCCATATTCTCCAAACGTTCCCATTTAATTTCAGAGATATGGAGCAAGCCTTCTTTGCCTCTGATAAACTCTACAAATGCTCCAAATGGTTGTATAGATTTTACTATTCCATCATATACTTCGCCTACCTCGGGTTCTGTTACAATAGTTTTTACTCTGGCGTATGCTTTTTCCATAGCGATTTTATTGACTGCAAAGATGCTTACTAAACCATGAGTTGGTTTTTCTTCTATAATCACCGTAGCACCAGATTCTTTTTGTATTTCTTGTACTATTTTGCCACCAGGTCCTATTACGGCTCCGATTAGTTCTGTTGGGATTTGGATTGCTACTACTCTTGGTGCTTGTGGTTTATAATCTGGTCTTGGTGCGGTAATAGCTTTACTCATTTCTCCGAGGATATGCAATCTACCTCTTTTGGCTTGTGCCAATGCTTCAGCCAAAACCTCGTAAGAAAGACCATCTACCTTGATGTCCATCTGACAGGCTGTAATGCCATTGATTGTGCCTGTTACTTTGAAGTCCATATCCCCTAAGTGGTCTTCATCGCCTAATATATCCGATAAAATAGCATACTTACCTGTCGTAGGGTCTGAAATCATACCCATCGCAATTCCTGAAACAGGTGCTTTGATAGGTACACCTGCGTCCATCAAAGCTAAAGCCCCTGCACATACTGTCGCCATAGAAGAAGAACCATTGGATTCTAAAATATCAGAAACAACACGAATAGTATAAGGATTCTGCTCATCGGTAGGGATTACTTTTTTCAAGGCACGCATTGCTAAGTTGCCATGCCCTACTTCTCTACGACCGGGTGCGCGGTTAGGCTTTACCTCTCCTGTAGAGTAGGCAGGGAAGTTGTAATGCAAGATAAATTTGTTATATCCTGTAATAACTGCTCCATCTATCATTTGCTCATCTAACTTTGTCCCCAAAGTAACTGTACTCAGTGATTGAGTTTCTCCTCTGGTAAAAACGGCAGACCCATGTGGCATAGGCAGATAATCTACCTCGCACCAAATCGGTCTAATGTCTTCCTTGCTTCGACCGTCTAATCTCAATCCTTCATTTAGGGCTAAGTCTCTTGCAGCTTTTTTATGTATATCGTGAAAATATCTGGCAGCAATCTTTTTATCTACAGTAGTATCTTCGGGTAAGGACGCAAAATATTCTTCCTCGATAGCATTGAATGAGTCGCTTCGCAATTGTTTGTTAGCTATGCAAGATTTTGCTACTTCATAATACCTTTGATAGTATGTATCAAATAATTGTTTTTTTAGTTCTTCGTCCTCTTTTATATGATTATATGCTCGTTTTTGTGTTTTACCTACCATTTCAGTAAGTTCTAACTGCGCTTTACAATGGATTTTGATGGCTTCATGGGCTATCTTTAGGGCTTCTAACATTTCTTCCTCGGATGCCTCATTACACTCACCCTCGACCATCAAAATATTGTCCATAGAAGCGGCTACCATCAGGTCTAAGTCTGCTTTTTCTATCTTATCTCTTGTTGGATTTATGATATACTCTCCTTCGCATTTGATAACACGCACCTCTGAAATAGGTCCTCCAAAAGGAATATCTGAAACTGCAAGTGCGGAAGAGGCGGCTAATGCCGCAAGTGCGTCGGGAGCATCTTGGTTATCTGCCGAAAGTAGAATCACATTGATTTGTGTTTCAGCAACATAGTTGTCAGGGAATAAAGGACGAATCGCCCTATCCACCAAACGGCTAATCAAAATTTCATAGTCAGAAAGTTTACCTTCTCTTTTCAGAAAGCCTCCAGGTATCCTACCTGTAGCCGCATATTTCTCTTGATAATCAACGGAGAGCGGAAAAAAGCCAGCATCTTCTTTCACTTCTTTGAGGGAAACAACAGTAGCAAGTAAGATAGTATTATTCATGCGGACTACTACTGAGCCATCAGCTTGGCGGGCTAATTTGCCTGTTTCTATGGTAATCTTTTGACCATCAGGCATTTCTATCGTTTTAATAATTGCTTGTGATTGCATCTATGACCTTAGTTAAATTTCTTGTTTTGGAAAGTCGCGTATATTTCTTTCGTATTGGGTAAGCAATAAGTAAATCAAATGAGCTATTGCCTATAATAGCAAAAGGGGAATCTCCAATTGGGAGACTCCCTATTTACGTTTATATTGTTTATTTTCTAATTTCTAACTGGGCAATAATCGCTCTATATCTGTTAATATCTTTCTTATAAAGATAATTTAATAAACTTTTTCTTTTACCTACTAACTTTAACAAGCCTAAGCGAGAAGAGTGGTCTTTAGGATTGTTTTTCAAGTGTCCTGTTACGTGATTAATTCTTTGTGTGAAAAGTGCAATTTGTGCTTCTGGAGAGCCTGTATCTGCTTTTGCTTTTTCAAAACCGTACTTTTCAAAAATTTCTTGCTTTTTTTCTTTTGGTAAATAACGTAAATAACGCATTGTTAAAATTTTAGATTTTACGATAGATTATCAGTGAGCATGTAAGCAACATATTCTCACCAATAATTATCAAGTTGTGAAATATTGTTTTTAAAACGGACTGCAAAGTTATTAACTCTTTGCGGATAAACAAATTTTTTTTCTAAAACATTATGTGATTTAATATTGGTCTTATGGTTTTCGCTATTAAATTTGCTAAAACAAATCAGTACCTCAATACAAAATGCCATCATCAAATATTATCTTCTACGGAACATCAGGCACAGGAAAAACCTATCAATCTGTGGTAAAGGCATTGGAAATCATTGCAGGAGTAGCGCATTATGACCAACAACTCTATGAATATTATCACAGATTGGGACAGATTGAGTTTGTGAGCTTTCATCAATCTTTTTCTTATCAAGAATTTGTAGAAGGTATTAGTGCAGAAACGCAAGGCAAGCATATACGCTATTTTGTCAAAGATGGTATATTCAAAATCATCTCACAGAGGGCTTTAGAAAATCAGCAATTGGCACAGCAACAGGCAGATTTAGTGCCTTTTGAAAAAGTTTTTGATGTTTTCATGTTACCTATTTTTGAAGGGAAACAGGAAAAAATAGAAATCAAAATGCAGCATAAGTCATTTTATGTGGTTGCGGACAATGGAGATACAATTGACATAGAAAATCATGCAAGAAATCCTTATTATTCCTTGAATAAGAAGGTATTAAGAGATAGATACTTGACAGGCTCTCTCAAGACAGACAAGCGTTATACGCATTGGTACAACTTCTTCGCAATAGAACTTCTCAAAATAGCAAAGAAATGGCAAGAAGAACGGGAAAAAATAGCCCCTCAAAATTTTGTCATCATCATTGACGAGATTAACAGAGCCAATATTTCCAAAGTCTTCGGAGAACTTCTCACTTTAATCGAAGAAAGCAAGCGAATAGGCGCAGATGAAGCTAAAACAGTTCGCCTCCCCTATTCAAATGATGATTTTGGTATTCCCAAAAATCTTTACATCATAGGAACGATGAATACTTCTGACCGTTCTATTGCTCATTTGGACATTGCGCTAAGGCGTAGATTTGAGTTTATAGAAATGCCTACTCGCCCAGAACTGCTCACAGGAAAAATCATAGATGGCATAGACTTAGAAAAATTATTAAAAAGAATCAATGAAAGGATTACCTTCCTCTCTGACCAAAATCATGCAATAGGGCATACTTTTTTTTATAACATAGAAAATATAGAACAGTTAGCCCAATTATTCGTTTTTAGGCTAATCCCTCTCTTACAAGAATATTTTTATGACCAATGGGAAAAGATAGCCATGATATTGAGTAATAAAAATGGAGATTGCGATTTCTTAGAAAATAATTTGCTCAAATCTATTGATTTATTCCATAAAAATTGCGATAATAGCGGTTTCCAAGAAAAAACAACCTATTATACCAAGACTTGGACTGCTCTTATTGATAAAAAAATCTATCAAAGCATCTATGAATAAAAATCTATCTTTCAAACGTATTTTTCATTCAGGGGTTAGCTCATCAAATCCATCATATTTGAACCAAAAAATCATTCTGACTAATGACATTTCCTTGCTATTGGCGGGACTAAGTTTGCCTTTTTTAGTATTTACTGCTATTTATTTTCCTCCATTATTAATTTATCCCATTGTATTCTTACTTTTTGGAATTAGTGTGGTAATATTAAACTATTTCGGGCATCATCTACTTGCGCGTTTTATAGTATGTGCTGTTTATATCACGATTTATACTATTTATCATGCGTATTTATTGCCTGCGAATCATCATTTTGTAGGAGCCTTGTATGCTATACAGATTGTGTTTTGGATGCCCCCTTGGTTGGTTTTTGACTTACAAGAAAAAAAGTGGTTAATCACTTATGTCGCTTATTACACATTGCTTACTTTTTCTCTCCCGTATTTGAATAATTTTTTTGAATTGTCTTTAGATAATTTTGCCTTAGTCAAAGATGGCATACTTGCCACTATCATTCTAAGTATTGCCTTTGTAGCTATATCTGGAAGTGTTTTTATTCTTATCTATATCAATCAAAAAACCGAAAGCAAAAATGAAGTTCTATTTAACCAAATACGAATCAAAAATATAGAATTAGAAAAAACAAACGAAGAAGTAAAGAAACAGCAAGAGGATATTCATTTGTTCAATTCGAGGCTCAAAGCAAATGAAGCTATCTTAAGAAAATCATACGAAAAACTCAAACAAAGTGAGAAAGAGCTATCAGCGAAAGCTAAACTGTTAGAAGAACAACAATCAGAAATCATAGCACAAAACGAAGAATTACAACAACAGCAAGAAGAAATGCGGACGGTCAATGAGTCTTTAGCAATCGCTTCTAATAAACTCAAATCCAATGAATTAATTCTTAAGAAAGCCTATGAAAAGCTCAAAGAAAGCGAGAAGGAATTAAAAGAAAAAACAGAAATATTAGAAAGCCAACAAGCAGAAATAATCACACAAAACGAGGAACTTCAACAACAGCAAGAAGAAATTTTAAGTGTAAATGAAACCTTAGAATATACACTTAAACAATTCAAAATTACTACTGAAAGACTTAACAAAAGTATTACCTACGCAAACAATATCCAAAAAACCATTTTGCCTGAGCCAGAAAAGTTGGATGCTTTTTTTGATACTCATTTCTCTCTTTATCTACCCAAAGATGTAGTTTCTGGTGATTTTTAT
>JALOMS010000590.1 GCA_025455345.1 Thermoflexibacter sp.
TTAATCCCTATTTTTTTATTTGTCTTGCTGATACTTATGCCCCAATTCGTACTCTACTCGCGCACAGACTTGTACGAACGCTACCTTATTCCTGCTACGGTAAGTTTAGGCTTCTTTGCAGTATGCCTTATTAAAATCATTCGTTTACAGGATTTTATAAAAAAATACTTAAAAGTTTTATTCTGCTTATTGGGTTTGGTGGGTTTATACTTTCCCATGGGCAAGGCATATTTTAAGGGTATGGACTTTGCCGCAGAAGGGAAAAATACCAAAGCCTTATTGCAATTTGTCAAATCTACTACAACAGCCCAATCAAGCATATTACTCCTAAGCGAGCCTGTACAGTTCAATGAATGGACTCATTCGTTTTATCGTTTTATGAACTCCTCTATCTATCAGCGTCCCAATGTATTACTCCATCTTGCGATTATTCCCCAACCCGAAGTCCCCCAAGAAGTGGCTCTTGGGAATAAAACCAATTTAGAAAACCTATTCAAATCACAAGTATTTGATTTTGAAAAGGATAAAGATAAAATTAGGTGTATAGTTGTTCTGCCAATGAAAGAATTGGAGCATAAACTTCTCAAAGAGAAGGCTGATTGGCTAAAAGAACAAGGTTTTGAACGCGCTACGTTTGGAAGTTTTGTAGTTTATGCGAAGTAAGCATAGATTTAATGAATTGATAATCTTCTTTTATTTTAGATGAAATATGAGATAAAGTCAGTAAATAATTGTAAATTTGTACTTTGGGAATCTATAAAATATATAAAAAGCCTGATGAAGAATCATATTTTAGAAAAAATACACTCAGATATTTCGGTTCAGTATCATTTCCAAGACATCATAGATTACAATGCTCAGCTTAGTCCAGGGCAGTTTTTCATTACAGCAAACGAACATTTCCCTAATATTCTATCTTTTTCTGAAGACATAGATGGTGAAAAACTCTTGAATCAGCTTCGCGAGAAATACCAACTCCATACTCATCAGATTTGGATATATCAGCGTTATAATAAAGATGAGGATAAGCGCAGTATTAGGAGTTTTATGGTATCCATACAAAAAAACCTACTGGTTTACTTTGGCTATGATGACAATGCCGATACCACCAAAATCTTGTATGATGAAAAGATAGAAGAAACAGCCCTCCAATCACTCGTGGCGATTATCAAAGAGTGTTGTGAAATTCCTAAGGCAGAAAGCAAGATTTTTTTACTTTATGAAAGTCATGGATATTTGGCTTTGCGAGATTTTGAGGTCAAGAAAAGTAATATCGACCTCGCAATGAACTATAACGACGACTTTTTACCTATCCATGAGGTTATTCTCAAAAGACTGCAAACCCAAGATGACAAGGGATTGGTTTTATTGCATGGGCTACCTGGTACAGGCAAAACCAGTTATATACGCTATCTTACTTCATTGATTAACAAAAAGATGATATATATTCCGCCAGAGTTTGCTCCTAAGATTGCCTCTCCAGATTTCCTGCCCTTGCTTATATCGAATTCTAATTCTATTCTGATTATCGAGGACGCAGAAAATATCATAGAAGATAGAGGAAGTTCTCGCAGTGCCGCTATTTCTAACTTGCTCAATATTACAGATGGATTACTTTCTGATTGCCTTAATATTCAGATACTGTGTACTTTCAATACCCATATTACGCGTATAGATAAGGCTCTGATGCGTAAAGGGAGGCTAATCGCTATTTATGAGTTCAAGGAGTTACAAAAGAATAAAGCACAGGTGCTTACTGAATCTCTTGGACATAAAAATAGCATAGAAAAAGACACGCTATTGACAGAAATCTATAATCAAGATGAGGTTCATGTTCTGCCAATTAATAACAATAGAAAGAAAATTGGCTTTACTTCATAGTAGCTTAGCCACTTATTGATAGATATAAAAAAGCGAATATTCCATGAAGGGATATTCGCTTTTTACTTGTATAAACCATCACAAATGGCTCACTATCTGAAAGATTTTAACTCTACTTCGGCTACGCTTCTATAAGGACTCTTAAGCAAGCGAATAAACGTCTGTTTTGCTAATTCCAAATTACCTCCTTTTTTTGCATTCAGCGCAGATAGCATTACTACGTCAAGAGGCGGATTACCATTAGATTTGAGTATTTCTTGAATTATCACTTCTGCTTCTTTATAATGTTCTTTTTTATAAAGAGCCATTGCCTTGAAATACTTTTGATGAATATCATTAGGATTATTTTTGATAGCCAAGTTTGAAGTTATCAATGCTTGGTCATATTCTTCGGAATCCAAATAAAGCACTACTAATTCATGATAGTATTTTTCCTTATTTGTTTGGTTCTGCTCTATTCTTAAGATATTTTCCAAGTGTTTCTTTAACTCTACATTTTTCTTACTTGTTTCTTTTTTGGAGATAGTTGCCTTTAGCAGGTGTGTTTCTGGCTGGCTTTTATCTATCTTTTCTGCTATATCCAAATAGTAGAGAGCTGTTTTGTCGTCCCTAAATTTATGATAGATAGCGGCAATTCCTAAAAAATGCTTTCCACTGAAATGTTCTATTTTATGAATAAACTCGCCAAACTGTGCTTTCTGCCATGCTTGGTGTGCTTTCGCATACTCGTCTAAGTGAAAATAAGCAAAGCCTAATTCATAATAATATTTTGCGCCTTCGTTAATCGGCAGATTTTTCAATGCTCCTTCTACATCTGTAAGCACAAGAATAGCATTTTTGAAATCGTGATTCATATTTGCCAAACGAGCAAAATAATGTACAATTTTCAAATCTTTGGAAGAATAACCATGCAAATCCTTTGCTTTTTCGTAAGCTGTCTTAAAATCATTGTCTTTGATGTATTTTTGCATGACTAAAGACTTGTATTTTATCTTATTAGGAATCTCTACTTCGTATCTTGCGGCTGAATCATAACACGCCAAAGCCTTTGCATCACTGCCTTGATGACGATAGATTTGAGCTAATAATATGTATGCTGGTGCATAATCATGTTTTAACTTAAAAAGAGATTCTAATGACTCAAGAGAAGACTCATACTTACGGCTCTCATGCTCTGTCAAAGCCTTGCCGTATAGATACATAAAATTATGAGGTTCATTGCGAATAGCTTTCTTGTATTCGTTCAATGCCGCATCGTACTGTTTTTGTTTTCTCAATCTTTCTGCATCTACATAATGAGGTAAGCCATCATGGAGATGTTGGGCGACTGCTGGCAAACTAAGCATACCTGCAAAAAAGAAAATAAAATAGATATAAACCAATATAGCCCTTTTCATTTTTTTTAATATTTATAGTTCTTAGTATGTATGTTTCATTTACAATTTATATTATAACAAAATTTGTACTTATTTTGAATGTTAGCGCAATATTAACAAAATTTGTTTTATATTTTTATAAACGTAAGTAACTATAAATCAGTTGTGTTTTTAACTAATTTTTTTTTCTTATTACATTTAAAATAGTATTAAATTAAGAAAAAAATATAACTTTTCTAATATTTTGTTTTTTTATAGATTTGTCCAAAATAATAAGATAAGAGAGATAGGCTTTACAATCAATCAGTTAGATTTACTCGTCCAAAATGAATGATATATAAAAA
>JALOMS010000591.1 GCA_025455345.1 Thermoflexibacter sp.
AATTTAAAGATTTGCCTACTGAGGTCTATGCAAATTCCATTGAGTTTGGTGAAAAAATAGGCAATCATGTATTGGCTTATGCAAAAAGAGATAACTACTTGCAAATTAGAGGAATGAGATATACTGTAAAACAAGACGCAAACAAATGGAAACCAACGCCACCGCAGTTTGCAGATGCCATGGAGCCTTATTGGGGGACTATCCGCACAATGGTATTGGACTCCGTGGGGCAGTTCCCTGCGCCTAAGCCTTTTCCTTTTTCCAAAGAAAAGGATAGTGAGTTTTGGAAGGAAATGCAAGAAGTTTTTGAAATGGTCAATCAATTAACAGAAGAACAAAAAGACATTGCTTGGTTTTGGGACGACAATGCTTTCGTAATGAATGTACAAGGTCATGTTGCCTTTGCAAATAAAAAAATGACTCCTGCGGGGCATTGGATGGCGATTAGCCGTACTGCCTGCCGCCTTGCCAAAAAAAATAGCGTGGAAACCTTAGATGCTTACTTACGAGTAGGTTTGGCACTGCACGAGGGCTTTATTACTTGTTGGAACGAAAAATATAAATACGAGAAGATACGCCCAGAAACAGCAATTAACCAGTTGATAGACTCCAGATGGACTCCATTTTTGCAGTCGCCTCCTTTCCCCGAATATACGAGCGGGCATAGCACCATTTCTGCCGCCTCTGCGGAGGTACTGAGCGGCTTGATGGGCGATAGCTTTGCCTTTACAGACTCCACCGAACACCAATACGGGCATGGCGTTCGCAGTTTCCAATCATTTAGAAAAGCGGCGGAAGAAAGCTCTATCAGTAGAGTCTATGGAGGGATTCACTTTCGTTCGGGTTGCGAAGAGGGTCTCAAAGTAGGTCAGCAAATCGGCAAGTATATCCATGAAAAGATTAAAACGAAAAGATACACAGAAATCGCCAATAATGGCAAGTAATTGGCAGGGTAAAAAGAGGTAGAAGCATAAAACATATTTTTTTTATTTCCAAATCACTAATTTTATTTAATTTTAAGCGTTTACTTACCCTTAATATTGCAATTAAGTTATGGCGAAACAAATATTTATGACCAATGACCAAGTCTTGGTAGATAAAATCAGAGAAGGAGATAACAATGCACTACAGTATTTGTATAAAAAATATTACCCTGTAGTCCAAAGGCTTATCTTGCAGAATAGTGGAGACGAAGAAGACGCTCAGGATATTTACCAAGAGGCAGTAATGGTATTGTATGAGAAAATCAAGGATAAAGATTTTAAGCTAAGTAGTAGTTTGAAAACTTTTATCTACTCTATTAGTCGTAATAAATGGCTTTACAAACTGCGACAAGAAGGTACAGGGGGCATTAGCTTTGATGATGTGGAGAATTTTGTGGAGGACTTAGACGTGGTAGATGACGCTCAGAATTTTGACAATGAGCATATAGACTATGACCATTTGCTCCATGAAGCCTTGCAAAAAATGGACGATACGTGTCGCAAATTGTTAGAACATTTTTATTATCACAAACTTTCTCTCGATATTATTGCTCAAAAATTAGGCTATAACAACGCCAATACTGCCAAAGCAAAGAAAAATAAATGTATGAATCGCGCCAGAGAAATTGGGAAAAAACTATTAGAAAAGTTTGAGGTTTAACTGCTTAAAATTATGTTAATCAACGAAGATAATAAAACAGAATTAATAGACGCTTATCTGGACGGAAGACTGAACAAAGATGAGTTGCGTGAGTTTGAGGATAAGCTAAAGATAGACAGCGACTTGCGTGGAGAAATCCAAGCACAAAAAGCTGTACGCAGATACATCGTCCAAAAAGGAAGGGTAGAATTAAAAAATAAGCTAAAACAGTTTCATCAAGAAATGTTGGGCGCAGACCAAAACCTTGAAAAGGATACGAAAGAAGTATTCCTCACCCCTCAAAGCAAAGAAAAAGGAGAATTAATAAAAAATAAACCTGTAATTTTCTCGACCAACAGACGAGTAAATTTTGCGATTGCGGCGGCAATAATTGTGTTGATTGTGAGCATTTTTGCGATTATAAACCCAACCCAAACTCCTCATTCTGACGGTTTATTAGCGGGAGGAAAAGTTTTTCAAATAGAACTCAAACAATTGAATCAGCAAAGCGCAGGGATAGCTGGAAACGAAATTCCTATTTCAGATTCCTTAACTTTGATTATCAAGGAATCCGACCAATATACTTTCCACTATCAATTCACCAAAGAATTGACAATTTATGCTCAATACTTAGACCCAAATCTTTCTAAAGTTTTTGTAGAGCATGACAGCGAAAAAAATATTTATACTTTGGTCGTAGATGGTAAACGTTATTTGTTAGAAAGAGGCTTTATAGACATCAATCCCTTAAAAGAAGAAAATCCAAAGTAAAAGCAAAATTAAAAAAAATAATCTAAATTATTACTAATAAGGTAATTAACTAAAAGAGGGTTTCCAAACGACCCTCTTTTTTGTTGGTTATCAAAAAATTTAACACTTGATTTGATTGACTTTGCCCTATTTTTTAAAGTAATTTGTAGGGTTTTTTGGATTTGCTTTTTAGATAAATAACTACTTTTCGAAAAATATAATTTTAACATGGATATATTACTTGGTTTACAATGGGGAGATGAGGGGAAAGGTAAAATTGTAGATTTTTTAGCTCCTAAATACGACGTAGTAGCTCGTTTTCAGGGAGGACCTAATGCGGGACATACGCTAAACTTTGATGGCATCAAACACGTTCTTCACCAAATTCCTTCAGGCATTTTCCGCGCTGAAATCAAAAATATTATAGGAAATGGCGTTGTATTGGACTTAGTTACACTTAAAAAAGAGCTACTTGCCTTAGAGAAAATCAGTATTTTCCCTAAGAACTCTCTATTTATTTCTAAAAAAGCCCACCTCATATTGCCAACACATCGTCTGCTTGATGCCGCTTACGAACACCAAAAAGGAGATAAAAAAATAGGCTCTACACTTCGAGGCATTAGCCCTACTTATACTGACAAGATGCGGCGAGAGGGAATCAGGGTAGGGGATTTGGAAGATACAAACTTTATGACCAAATACCAAGAAATCAGGGAAAAGCATCTGAACATACTTCAGTTTCTCGCTTATCCTTTAGATGGTTTGGAAGGTTTGGAGAAAGATTTTTTTGAAGCGATTGATTTTATCAAGACCTATCAGTTTTGTGATAGCGAATACCTCATCAATGACGAATTAGGCAAAGGAAAAAAAGTATTGGCAGAAGGAGCGCAAGGCTCGCTGTTGGACATAGATTTTGGCTCATACCCCTTTGTTACAAGTTCTAATACCACCGTAGCAGGTGCTTGCACAGGCTTGGGAGTGTCTCCGCGTCGAGTAGGAGAGGTTTTTGGTATCTTTAAAGCATACTGCACCAGAGTAGGTAGCGGTCCCTTTCCTACCGAATTACATGACCATATAGGAGAGCAAATTAGACAGTTAGGAGCAGAATTTGGAGCTACCACAGGCAGACCTCGCCGATGCGGTTGGTTGGATATTCCTGCGCTTCGCTATACCGTAATGCTCAATGGAGTTACACAACTTTTCATGATGAAAACAGATGTACT
>JALOMS010000592.1 GCA_025455345.1 Thermoflexibacter sp.
CTATTATAAAAAAACGAGATAGTTAATTGGTTTTTTCATGTTTTCATCTAATTTTGGAAAACTTAAAAGTTTCCTTTATCTAAGGAAAATCATCTTGACGGCTTTATCATTAAAAAAAAATATACTATGAGAAAATATTTGTTCGTACTTATACTTTGTGTATGTTGGGCATGTACAGGGGAAAAAAATACAAGTGAGAGTTCTTCACAAAATATTGTAGTTGAAGAAGTTAGTATTAAGAAAAGTAAAAAGCGTATAGTCATCTCCACTAAAAAAGAACTCCTCACCGAAGGAGAAATTGGTTTGGAGATACTCTACCCCCAATTCAAAAGTCCAACGAGTGAATTACCAGCACTTACCACATTAAATGCTTCAATCAAAACACTGATAGACAGTACGTTAATCGTATTCAAAGACAAAGAACAAGGAATCAATACAGAAGATGCTAATCTTACAGATACAATGTCTGTGTCAGACGCAGATATTAGTCTTTACAAAAATAGCCCTGCAATGGTAGTGCGAAATTTGTCCATCAATTACCAAATACATCACCAAAACACAGACTACATAGAAATAGAGTTCGGTTTTAATAAGTTTACAGGTGGAGCGCATGGCATTCTCTATACAGTCATGCTACATTATGATTTGAAAAGTAATAAGAACTTGATTCTCAAAGACCTATTTGTAGCAAATAGCGACTATCTTGGCACTATTTCCAAGCTAAGTGCTGAAGATTTGATGGCAAGAAGTGCGGAGATTAGTTCGGATACTTCCTTTATCAATAATGGTACTGCGCCTAAAGAAGAGAATTTTAAAAATTTCTCTGTGAAAAATGATACCCTAAAATTAATCTTTGACCCTTATGATGTAGCACCTTATGCGGCGGGACCTCAATTGGTAAAAATTCCTATTGCGAAGTTGGACAATATTGTGGATAAAAATAGCCTATTATTCAATATAAGCAAGCAAAAATAAGTATTTGCTTGCTTAGTTATCTGATGCTCTTTTTGTTTCTTATTGCTTTTCATTCAATGCTTTTGCAATATTTAAAAGCAAGGAGGGATTTATTCTGTCTTTAAAGTCAGGATTAATGTGTTCAAAAACAATGACTCCTGCTTGATTTATTGCAAATACAGCAGGTACAGGCAATAACTGTTCTACATTTTTGCCACCAGACTTTTCTACTAACATTTTGCCATATTTACTTTTAAATGCAATTCCCATATTTTTGGATAGTTGCATATCTGCATCAGTATATAATGGGAAAGAAATACTTTGTTTTTCCATCGTAGTTTTTAAATTTTCTGGACTATCTGGGCTAATGCCAATGACTTTCCAGCCAATCTGCACCAATTCTTTTTCTATTTTTTGAATTTCTGCTAAGTGTTTTATACAGAAAGGGCACCAGCCTCCCCTGTAAAAGATAAGTATGGTTTTATGATTGCTAAACATTTCTCCCAAATTAGTAGTTTTCCCTGAAAAGTCTGATAGAGAAGTAGTTGGCATTTTCTCTCCTACTAACAAAGGACTAATATCCTCTGGATTTTCTGGTATTGAATAACTTTGAGGCGCAAAAGCCAATAACATAAGTAAGGAAACTCCTAATAATACTTTTTTCATGGTGTGATAAGATTATAGTTAAATTTGATGATTGTGTCATTTTTTTCATACAAAAATGTGGAAAAGATATTTGTTGAAATGTCATTTGTACGACATAGTGCAAGAAAGTCCAATCATATTTGTCGATAATCCTATTTATTTTCTCTTTTCCTTGCTATCTTTGCCAAAAACCACAAAACAATTGCTAATTACAAATGATTAATTACTTCAAAAATGGTCATTAGTGATTCATAATTAGTAATTTATAATTCCTGATTTTATTATGTTACACACATTTGTAGGAAATTTAGGTCATATTGCTGTCATTACTGCTTTTATAGCTTCTTTGATAGCTGTTTTTGCTTATTATAAAGTCATATATAGTCCTGAAAATGAAAGAAATAGCTGGAGAAAATTTGCCCGTTCTGCCTTTTATATCCATGGCTTGGCAGTGGTAGGGGTGATAGCTTCTCTTTTTTATATTATTTATAACCACTATTACGAATATCACTACGCATGGAGTCATTCGTCTAACAATCTGCCTACGCACTATATGATTTCCTGCTTCTGGGAAGGTCAAGAGGGGAGTTTTTTGCTTTGGGCATTTTGGCACGTATTGATTGGGATAGTGCTAATACACACAAGCAAATCTTGGGAGGCTTCGGTCATGCAGATTTTTGCTTTGGTACAGGCTTTTCTGACTTCTATGATTTTGGGAGTAGTGCTTTTTGGGGAAATGAAGATTGGCAGTTCTCCTTTTCTCCTCCTGCGAGAGGTTTTTCCTAATGATGAAGCCTTCCAAATCAATCCAAATTTTATTCCTAAAGATGGAACAGGATTGAATCCCTTATTACAAAACTATTGGATGGTGATTCACCCTCCTACTTTGTTTTTAGGCTTTGCACTTACTTTAGTGCCTTTTGCTTTTGCGATAGCAGGTTTGAGAGAAAAAAAATACAGAGATTGGGTACGTGCCGCATTGCCTTGGTCGCATTTTGGTGCCTTGGTTTTGGGTGTCGGCATTATGATGGGTGCGTATTGGGCTTATGAAACCCTTAACTTTGGTGGATATTGGAACTGGGACCCCGTAGAAAATGCCGTTTATGTGCCTTGGTTGGTATTGGTAGCAAGTATTCACGTTATGATTACCTTCCAAAAAAGCAATATTGCACTCAAAGCCTCTTTTGTTCTTGGCATAACTACCTTTATTCTGATATTATATTCTACTTTCTTGACCAGAAGTGGAGTATTAGGAGAGGCTTCTGTACATTCGTTTACTGACTTAGGGCTTTCAGGGCAATTATTAGTTTATTTATTCGCCTTTGTAGGGGTTGCTATTTTTTACTTAGCTAAGGCGTGGAAGGATATTCCTACGGACAAGGAGGAAGTAAGTACTTACTCTCGCGAATTTTGGATTTTTATTGGGGCTACTGTACTGACTTTAGCGGCATTCCAAGTAATCGTAGCTACGTCTATTCCTGCCTACAATAGTTTGATAACTTCATTTGGGTTCTCGTCCAAGGTCGCACCGCCCGCCGACCAAGTACAGTTTTACAGCAAATTTCAGTTATGGGCAGGTGTGCTAATCGCTTTATTATCAGGTACAGGACAGTTTTTCTTTTGGAAAAGCATGGACAAAGACACTCTTTGGAAAGCCATGAGCTTGCCTTTGATTTTTACTATGTTAGTTTCTGCTATTTTTATTTTATTGACCAAAATTAGTGAGTGGAAGTACATTATTTTACTTACAATTAGTTTTTATTCCCTCATTTCTAATTTATTTATTCTGACAAAACTCATACAAACCAATATTAAGTTGGTAGGGGGAGCAGTTGCTCATATAGGCGTTGCCCTGATGTTATTAGGGATATTGGCTTCGGCGGGTTATGCGAAAATAATTTCATTGAACAATACAGGCTTTGTCTATAATAAGAATTTCCCAGAAGAAATGAATAAGGAAAATCTGCTACTTTTTCGTCATAAACCACA
>JALOMS010000593.1 GCA_025455345.1 Thermoflexibacter sp.
TCTAAGCCTGTTAGGGCTTAAATATTGGTAGCATATAGAAAATCTCCACATTTTTAAGCCTCGTAGAGGCGTAAGGTTGAACTCATAGAAGTTCATAATGCTATGATTATCAACATTTTCTACCAATATTTAACAGCGCAATGCAATTGTCTATTGGTGTTATTTTAATTAGCAAGATATCGATTTGTTTTTTAAGATAATACCCAATGACAATGTTTATAAAAATGAGTAAATTTGAAAAAATAACCCAAATGCAACATAAGGCATTGGGGTGAATATAAAAATTCAAGCTACCACTTCTGTACTATTTTCCCAAGCCAATGTTAAACACCATTTTTACTTTTTTTGTATCATTTCTTGGGTTATTTTTAATACTTTATCTTCTCCTTTGATTAGGTCAGCAACAGTAGGTTTTACAATTATATCGGGTACTATTCCGCCCTCCGCTTTGTTGTCAGAGAAAGTTCCAATAATTGGAATATCAATTTCAATTTTTGAGTTGGGTAGTCGTAGAAAAAACAGAGTTCCTGCATTTAATCCTTTTTGGCTACCGCCAGTAGTTTCTCCAATAAGTGTTGCCAATTTGTTTTCTTTGGCAATTTCAGCAAAATAAAAAGTTGCCGAACTGTTAAAAGCATTGACTAAAAGATAGATATTTCCCTCAAACGCATTTTTAGAAGGCTGTATTTCAGTAATATTTTTGCCTGTCAATAGAAAATAATCATTATTAAAAGGCTTCGTCTTGGTGCTTAGGTCAAAAAAAGTATTATCCCAAGTGAATAAATAGGGTTTTAGTTCAGCTATGATTTTATTATATCTCACTAAATCTTGTCTTTGAGAAATTTTAATAGGTTGCTTAATGATATTCTGCCCTATAAAAAGCAATACTTCGTCTTGTCCGCCTTCGTTCCAGCGAATATCAATGACCAAATTTTTCACTTTTTGTTTTTTGATTTCTTTAAACGCATTTTTCAAAAAATCTTGCCAATCAAAAGAGAATTTGAATACATCAAAAGTGCCTAATTGCAGATAGGCAGTATTATTTTCCCAAAATTCTAATTTCCAAAGTTGGTCTGCTTTGGTGATATGATTGGGATTCTTTTTGATTAAAGCGTTCATCCTTTCTGTTCTACTTACTGTGTTTACTTTCAATTCTTCTATGTTTTCACTGTTAGGCTTCTTAATTTTGATTTTATATTGCTCATTATCAGGTGGATATAACAAAGAAAAATAGCAATCAAACATTTCAAAATAGCCTCCAACGCCAAAGGTATTGAGGTCTGCATATCGTTTTCCGTCATTCGCCCCGTCTGCCTTTACCAATTTTGCGGTTTCTTGTAATAAAGTTTGTGTTGGTATTCCATTGATGGCTATTATTTCAGTGCCAAGAGGAATTTCCAAGTTTTCAATGATACTTTCGGTGATGATTATTTTCTCATCTAAAACACGAAAAGCAAAAGGTAATTTATCTTTTTGGTTAAGCACTACTTCCTTAATAAAACCTGTTTGATTATAAAAACTTGGAAAAGTATGCCCACATTTGATAGAAGAAGTGATTTTGGTAAAATTCAAAAATGCCTCTTGATAGCTTAAAGGTTTTGAAAATACTTCTTGGAAATGCTTAAAAATAGAATCAATTTCGCTTTTTGTATGGTATCGGTAAAGACCTGGGTGTACTTCTAACAGTGTTTTCTTAAAAATACTGAAATCCTCTGCGAGTTTTTCAGCACTGATTTTTGGTAATTTTTTAACATCAAATTGGTTTGGGATATTCCAAGTATCTTGGGTTTGATGTAGCTTATTATCAATCAGTAAAATTCTATTTTGCTTATCTAATTCCCAAACCAAATTTTTATCGCCATAAACATATTTGTATTCCAAAACTTCTATGTTGTTTGGGAAACTTAATTCTCCTTCATACATTCCGTCTTTGTCGTTATCATTTAAAAGTATCGTTTTTTCCCAACTCAAAGGACTTGCGTTACCTCGAATGCCAAAATTTGTAATGCCTTTTAGAGAAGAAGCATTGACTTTGAATTTCACAAGGATAGTTTCTTGGGCAAATACAACAAAAGTATTGCTTAGAAAAATGAGGATAAAGAATAGTTTATTCATTATGTTGTTTGTTTTTTTCTAAAATTGACCTAAAATTTAAAATGTACTATTGTATTTATTTTTAGCCCTTACCTCTATTCCCCATTTTCACACTTGGGTTTTGTCGTATTTTAAGTATAAAAACAGAAATAGCACCCATTTCAAACCAAAAATAAGCATTATTCCCATGATTACAAAGTGGAGAAATCTTAATTTTAGGTAAGTTTGCTAATTTCCTTCTTTTCTCTATCTTTGTCCAAAACACACGCATAAATACTTATACTGTTCCTTGTTTTATGTTTCTTGTTTTTTGTTTTAAAATAAATGTATTTTCAACAATGAACTAAGAACAAGAAACTTACATAACTTATAATTAAGCAAAATGTCCATCAAAGTCGCCATCAATCACAGCACTTATTACCGTTACGATAAGCCTGTTATTCTCTCTCCTCACGTGTTCCGCTTGCGCCCTGCGGTGCATAGCCGTACTAAAATTTTGGGTTACTCCTTGAAAATCAAGCCAGAAAGTCATTTTATGAATTGGCAACAAGACCCCTTTGGTAATTTTTTGGGGCGAGTAGTATTCAACGAGCCAACTACGGAGCTTGCTATGGACGTGGAAGTTATCGCTGAAATGTCAGTCATTAACCCTTTTGATTTCTTTCTGGAAGAATACGCAGATAAGTTTCCCTTTGAATATGACGCACAAGCCAAAAAAGAGCTATTGCCCTATTTAGAAATTGCTGAAAATGGCAAGTTACTCAAAGAATGGGTAGCAAAGGTAGATACAAGTAAGCGAATCAGAACAGTTGATTTTTTAGTAAATATTAATCAGCAATTGCACCAAGACATAGCCTATACGATTCGCATGGAGGCGGGCGTACAAACCTGCGAAGAAACGCTGACCAAACGCTTAGGCTCTTGCAGGGATTCTGCTTGGCTTTTAGTGCAGATATTGAGGCACTTAGGCTTGGCGGCGCGCTTTGTGTCGGGTTATTTGGTGCAACTCACCGCCGACATCAAGTCCTTAGATGGTCCCTCTGGACCCGAAGCCGATTTTACGGACTTGCACGCATGGACAGAGGTCTATGTCCCTGGGGCAGGTTGGATAGGGCTTGACCCCACTTCTGGGCTTTTTGCAAGCGAAGGGCATATTCCGCTTGCTTGTACTCCTGATTTTGCGAGTGCCGCTCCTGTAACAGGTTATTTATTAACAAGTTGTAAAACAGAAGAATTTAGATTTTCTAATATTGTAAAAAGAATCCACGAAGACCCAAGAGTTACCAAACCCTATACTGACGAGCAGTGGCAACAAATCTTGGCACTTGGCTATCAGGTAGATGACGATTTGGTAAGTGGAGATGTACGACTTACCATGGGCGGTGAGCCTACTTTTGTTTCCATAGACGACATGGAGTCGGCGCAGTGGAATACCAAAGCAGATGGCAAGCACAAGCGCAAATTAGCAGGAGATTTATTACTCAGGCTAAAAGCGCAAAGATGGCGTACCTATTTGGCGCAATGACGAATGGGTGGCAAAAGACAATGTAAACTATGGCTACACCCAAGAAGACGCTAAAAAGTTCCTTACATCACTTTGTAAGTTATTGAAAGTGAGTGATTTACATATTTCACCTGCTTACGAAGATACTTTGCACTACATCTTAGAAGAACAAAAACTGCCCATCAATGTCAATCCTTTGGAGTATGAC
>JALOMS010000594.1 GCA_025455345.1 Thermoflexibacter sp.
GTAATAAAATGCACAATACCAGCTCCAAACCGATAAGAAGGAGTAGTTTTAGAGCGAATAAGGGGCGAAGGTGTATTGGTTACACCATAAACTTCATTTCTAATTCTTGAATAGAGAAATCCTACTTCTCCGTGAAGGAATAATTTGGTCTTATTGGGCAAAAAATAGTAACGTCCTATCAGATTAGCACCCACATTTTGAGAATTATTGTAGTAATCTCTTCGGCTATCACTACTCCAAAAGCCGCTCAGGTTGAGGGGGAGAGCCACCCCCAAAGCAAGATTCTTGGCAACAAAATAACCAACTTGGGGTCGTAAGTTTATAGATAAGTAATTGTCCCTGAAACCACCACTCTTAGAAGCCTGCAACGAGCCAGTGCCACCGATGAGCCACCCTTTTTTTTCGGTTTGGGCAAGACTCCAATGAGCGCAAATACTACACAAGAAGATGAATAGAAAAACTTTGATTTTTTTCATAAGTAAAAGAATTAAACGGTAAATAGTTGAAAAATAATGAGATACAATAATAATTAGCTGAATAATAGCTAACTACTCATAAATAGAAATTGCTGAAAGAAATACGTACACGTTTAATTCATGCGAAGGAATGTGATTCTTGGACTAATAAAATAAAGTTTGATATTGAGTAAAAGTAAAACGAATTTGCCTACTAAGCAACAATTACTTCGCTTTTAACAAACAAGGATTTTAGTTTATACTCAATCAAAAATAGGTTTATGAATTTTGTCAGATACCTTTCAAGAAATACAAAGTATCATTGGGCTATTCATCAAACGAATAAGTAAAATGTATGGCTTGTAATTCGCTACTAAAAGGGGTTTGCCTATAAAAATTAATCGCATGAGTGTCATCATACTCAGCCTCTACATAAGCCTCTTCAAAATTATTTTGTTTGCAATAGTCTATCAAGTAGCTTATTAGCATTTTTCCTATTCCTTTTCGCTGATATTGGGGGGCAACCCCTACATCATAGATGTAAGCCACTGGTTTTTCGGCATAGTAACTATGCAAAATATGGATAGTAAGTCCACCAATTACCTTCCCCTCGTCTTTGGCAACAATTACCAAAAAATCAGGTTTATGGAGAAGTTTAGTCAAATACGCTTTGCGAGGTATTGCTATGTCATCTTGCTCAAATACAAGCGCAAAAATCTGGATTAAGTCCGCAAAATCACTGCTATCTTGGGGGGTGAGTAGTTTTATTTCTATATACATACGTTTGCAAATTAAGTAATTGCATAAATTAAGTGATTAAATCTTCATGGAGTATGCAATAAACACATTATTAAGATTAAGCTAATAATAATTTCTTAGATAAAATCTATATATTTGGTTCTAATTTAAGGATTTTAGTAACATTAAACTACTATTGGTATGAAGAAAATTATTTACATACTTTTATCAATTACTTATTCTTTTTCCTATACTCAAGCGCAAGAAAGAAAACCTAAGAATGACACAAACAAAGATAAACAATTTGTTATCAATGCAATAGATAAGAAATATAATAACTATTGCCAGATAGCGCGCAAAATTTGGGGTTTTGCAGAATTGGGCTATTTAGAAGATAAAAGCACTTCCTTATTACAAGAATCTCTTAAAAATGAAGGCTTTAGCATTGAAGTTGGAGTAGCTGGTCTGCCTACTGCTTTCGTAGCTACTTATGGAAGTGGCAAACCTGTCATAGGGATATTAGCGGAGTTTGATGCCTTGCCGGGCTTGTCCCAAGATTCCGTACCTATCCAAAAACCCTTAATAAGTGGTGGGTCAGGGCATGGTTGTGGTCATAATTTGTTTGGTTCTGGCTCCGTAGGTGCGGCGATTGCTTTGAAAGAGTGGTTATTACAGTCTAAAAGGTCTGGCACTATCAAACTCATGGGAACGCCTGCCGAAGAGGGTGGGGGAGGAGGCAAGGTCTATATGGTACGCGCAGGATTATTTGAGGGGGTAGATGCTGTTTTGCACTGGCATCCCGCCAGCGACAACAATGCAAGCCCTGAAAGTTGCTTGGCATACATTACAGGGAATTTTAGATTTTATGGGATTAGTACACACGCCGCTATGGCTCCTGAAAAAGGGCGTTCTGCACTTGACGGAGTAGAAGCGATGAACTATATGGTTAATCTCATGCGCGAACACGTACCCCAAGAGGCGCGTATTCACTATGTGATTACCAAAGGTGGGCTTGCTTCTAATGTAGTGCCTGATTTTGCAGAAGTAGAATATACGGTAAGACACCCTGATGTAAGAGCTACGATGGAAATATGGGAAAGAGTGATTAAAGCGGCAGAAGGTGCGTCATTAGGAACAGGAACTACGATGAAATATGAAGTCAATGCAGGACTTTATAATCTATTGCCCAATGAAACTTTAGCAAAGATGATGTATGCCAATTTGGAAAAAATAGGCGGGGTGAACTATACTCCTCAAGAAATAGCCTTCGCAGAAGAAATGCAAAAATCCTTTAAAGGAAATGTTCCACCAATCAACTCAGCGCAGAAAATACTTCCATATAAAATAGGCTACTTCCCCGCTTCCACAGACGTAGGAGATGTAAGTTGGGTAGTGCCAACAGCAGGCTTAGGTACAGCTACTTGGGTAGCAGGTACACCTGCTCATAGCTGGCAGGCAGTAGCCGCCAATGGCATGAGCATAGGCTTCAAAGGAATGATAAATGCCGCAAAAATTATTGCCATGACGGGCATAGATATTTTCAACAATCCTGCGGTTATTGCAGTAGCGAAAACAGAAATGGAAAAAGCAAGAGGGACAGATTTCAGATACAAAAGCATGGTAGGAGATAGAAATCCTCCTTTAGATTATAGAAAAACAAAATAAATTAATCAAATAACTTTATGCAACTTAGTGTAATCCAAACGGGATATTTCAAATTAGACGGTGGGGCAATGTTTGGCGTAGTACCCAAATCTATTTGGAACAAACTGAATCCCGCAGATGAAAATAATATGTGTTCGTGGGCTATGCGCTGTCTATTGATAGAGGACAATCACCGTATTATGTTGATAGACAATGGAATAGGGAACAAACAAAGTGAAAAATTTTTTAGCTATTATTACTTGCATGGGGAAGACTCTTTAGAGAAATCCCTACAAACTGCAGGGGTTAATTTTGGAGATATTACAGATGTATTTTTAACGCATCTGCATTTTGACCATTGCGGAGGAGGAGTGCGCTATGAAGGCGAAAAATTAGTCCCTACATTCGATAAAGCAACTTATTGGTCTAATGAAACGCATTGGAATTGGGCAACTTATCCTAATGCAAGAGAAAAGGCAAGTTTTCTCAAAGAAAATATTTTGCCTATGCAAGAAAGCGGACAACTAAGCTGGGTAAAGGAAACTAAGATTAGCGAAAATATTGACGTTATTTTTGTGAATGGACATACCGAACAGATGATGTTACCTCTGATACACTACAAAGGGCGTAAAATACTCTATTGTGCGGATTTGTTCCCTTCGCTTGGGCATATTCCTCTGCCTTATATCATGGCGTATGATGTGCGACCCTTGCAAACTTTGGAAGAGAAAGAACTTTTATTAACAAGACTATTTTTCGAGCATGACCCAATTCACGAATGTTGTACCCTCCAACAAACTGCTACGGGGATTAGGCACAGAGAAGTCTTTAGGTTAAAAGATGTATAAAAAAGATTCATAGATAAAGTAACTAAGTACATTAGCAAATTAAATCGACACTGTAATATGTCCTTCATGGTGTACAAGTATTTGATAATGACCTAAACACGCTAAAGCGTATTTTACAATAAAAATACACAATTACTTAAGTAACTATGAAAAATTGAT
>JALOMS010000054.1 GCA_025455345.1 Thermoflexibacter sp.
TTGCCAATTACACCATGGAACAATCAGCGTTTTGATTAATTGCGGTGCAAAGATACGGCACTAATTTTGATATTCCAAAACATTTTAAAAAATTTTTGACTTTGTCCGAAACTTCTCTCCCCAATAGTTGCTTTTATGAGATTGGTTTTCAGCCAATAATTGTTCTTATTTCTTCCACAAAACTATCTCTTTGCCTGCTATTACCAAACAAACATACTATTAGGCAGATTTATCGAGCTTAACTAAAGATACGCAAGATAGCTTAGCTTTTTTTTGTAAGTATAAATATTTCATTTTCAATATTTTCTCTTGCTCTTATTTCATAATCTTGCTTATAAAAGTAAAAGATTCTTTCTCGCTCCAAAAAACTTAGGAGTGCTTTTTTGCGACCGCTATTGTAAAGAAAGTCAGGATAAATACTATATTCTTTACGGATTTGTTGGGTATATAACTGATAACGATTAGGCTCGCTCGCTAAAATAGCAAGGTCTATGTCTAAAAAAAACTGTAAATCTGTGTCATTTTCAGTATAAATATGCTTTTGGGTAGCCAAAATATAGTTTTTTACTTTGGAAATAAGTGCTGTATCTAAGTTCAATTGTCCCAAGACTTTTTGAGCATACAAGGCACTCTTTGCTTCATTGTCATTTTTTAAAACATCATAAATGAAATCATGGAAAAGGGTAGCAAAATAAATCGTATCTATATCAATCAATTGTTTTTCAAATACTTGTACTTGTTTTAATAAGTCCTCTATGTGATTTATGTTGTGATAATGACGTTTTTTGTGTGTATAGGCTTGATAGAGTTCTTTGAGAATCTTTTCACTCAGAGAAGATGTAAAATGATATTTATCAGAAAGTTCTTGCCAAATGTCTTGAATACCCTGCATGACTTTTTATTTTTAATCTTCTTTGAAATTCAATTTTTCAGCAATGAGATAGTCATTCCTATGAGGAGCATTGAGGGCGATGAGTTCCCCTATAAATCCTGCCAAAAATAGTTGCATACCTATTACTACGGCAGTTAGCGCAATAAAAAACAAAGGTTGGTCGACTATATCTCTAATTTGACCAAAAGGGATATGGTCTATATATAATTTTATTTGCTTGTCTATCAGCAACCAAAGGGTTATCAAACCTCCGATAAGCCAAGAAATCATACCCAATGCTCCAAAAAAATGCATGGGTTGTTTGCGAAATTTCCCTACAAAAATAATAGAAAGCAAATCTAAAAAGCCTGTAATGAATCTTTTAAGACCGTATTTTGTAAAGCCATATTTGCGGGGACGATGCTCGACCACTTTCTCTCCTATTTTCTTAAATCCACTCCATTTGGCTATGACAGGAATATAGCGGTGCATTTCGCCATATACTTCTATACTTTTTACGACCCGAGATTGGTATGCCTTCAGTCCGCAGTTAAAATCATTAAGTTTGATACCCGTCAATAATCGAGTTACCCCATTAAAAATCTTGCTTGGAATGGTTTTGCTGAGGGGGTCGTGCCTCTTTCTTTTCCAACCAGAAACCAAATGATACTTGTCTTCTTTAATCATGCGGTATAGCGCGGGGACTTCGTCGGGGCTATCTTGGAGGTCTGCGTCCATAGTAATGACTACTTCTCCATTTGAGGCTCTAAATCCTGTATCAAGAGCCGCGGATTTGCCATAATTACGATTGAATTTGATGCCTTTGATAGATGGATTTGTCCCTGCCAATTGGGTGATTACTTCCCATGATTTGTCTTCGCTCCCGTCATCTACCATAATTATTTCATAGTGCCATTCTCTTTGTTTTTCTTGCATTTTGTCCATGACCTGCCCTATCCACCCACAAAGTTCGGGCAGAGATTCCTCTTCTTCGTAAACAGGAATAACAATGGAAATATCAATTTTTTTATTCATAAGTCATTGATTATAAAAAAACTAAACTTCCTAAGCTGATTCACTCAGAAAGTTTAGCCACAAAGATAGAAAATCTATTTTCTAAGATAAAATTAGAAACTTTCAGGTTCTTTCTTCATAATAGCGGCTACAATCAAAGCCATTATCATACCTACTATAAAGCCACCAATAAGGGTGCTTCCCGCTAAAAATTCAGGACTCAAGAACCAATCCATCATTTTCATGGCTTGTTCTACTTGCTCATCAGAGAGATGTTGCTTGTCCAACTCGAACATGGCTTGTTCCCTCATATATTCTAAGAGTTCTTTGTCAAACTCTATATAAATATACGTAAATATCGTAGATATAAGCGTGGAAATCAATACTACCCAAAAACCAACGGATGTTCCTTGCTTGAAAGTCATGGTATTATAAAACCCTGCTTTGAATTCGCGGCATGCAAGCACTAAACCTGCAATTAAAATCAAATAACTAAGCCAACCTAAAGACCGATTGGCAAAGGCATGAGTTAAAAATAGTGTAAGGGAATATGCTGTATAACCTAATCCTGTAATAAGTCCATATTTTAACCCAACTTGTCTGGGAGTTATTTCTTGTTCCATATTTGATAGTGGATTGATTTTTTACTATAATAATTTTTTAACTCTCAAATAAAGTAAAAAATACTCTTTTGAAAAAGAAAAGACAAATAAAAATAAATAAAAAAGCCTTCATTAGTCAAAAGAAGGCTTTATAATATTGTCTATTTTCTTATCTTAAGTCTATAACGGTAACTTTAGGATATTTATTTTTGTCAAAAGTAAAATCACTATCTTTGACTACTACATTGGGAACAAACTTGACGATGGTATAAAGAAATCTACGACCGTTTTTCTCAAAGACCTTCCAACTTTTCAAATCTTTGGTTTTCTTGTCAATTACTAAGCGTACTTTGAAATAATTAAGATTTCTATCTTCAGGTATCAAATCTACAACATCATATATTTTAGTATCTACATCTGTTACGTCATCTGCAAAAGTGTACTTGAAGCCTTTTTTGTACATAGTATAAACTTCGGCAGGGGTAATATCGCCTCCATCTGGGTCATAATCTGTGATAGTAACCTCATTTTCTCCTTTCAGATACGTCCAAACTGTACTCATGTTATTGAAAATTTCCTGCTCACCTATGTTCAGCCTGAACTTTTCACCTTTGACAATGATGCTACCCTCTTGGGTATCCTTGATTTTTTCCTGAGTGCTTTCGATGGTATAAGTAAAATCTGCTTGGAAAGACTTAAAGGTTTTATATCTTTCGCTCATACCATTTAGTACAGCTTCTACTTTAGGGTCTTTATTTGATTGTGCTAAAATATTTCCTACAATGCCAATTAGTGCAAATAGTAAAAAAGATAACTTTCTCATTGAATAAAAATTTTGGGTAAATTTCAACTCATAATATAATAATTTTGAATCAAGTTCCTTTTACTTTTTATCAATAATTGTTCCATTGCCTACGCTTTCTATGCCAATTTCTAATTTTAAATTTTTTTACTTACTTACTTCCCTAAGAAAGTTGTAATTTTGTATGGTTAATTATCTCTTTTTCTGATTGGTTAGTTTTTTTGTTTTCAATTGTTTTACTGAATATGATGAAAATATTATTTCTATTTTTAAAAATTTCATTTGCACTCTACATCATAGTTTGTTTGATTTTGTATTTTTTGCAAGAGAAGATTCTTTTTCTTCCTGTTGTATTAGATAAAAATCATCGTTATCAGTTTTATAGCCAATGGATTAAGGGATTTGAGGAGCATTTTTTGGAGAGCCAAGAGGGAGGCAATCTCAACCTGATTTGGTTCAAAGTTGCCCAGCCCAAAGGCGTAGTCCTCTATTGCCACGGCAATGCTGGCAATGTACAGCGTTGGGCTAATATCGTAGATGATTTGATGAAGTATGGTTATGATGTTATTCTTTGGGACTATCGTCAATACGGGAAAAGTACAGGAAAGCTATCCGAAAAAAATATGCTTTTTGATGCCCAGCTCGTTTATGAGTTTGCAAAAAAACGGTTTCCAGAAAATCAAGTCATAGTTTATGGGCGTTCATTGGGTACAGGAGTAGCTACTTATCTTGCGGCTCTTAATACACCCCAATACTTGATTTTAGAAACTCCTTATTTCAGTATGCCTGATGTGGCAGGGTTTCATTTCCCTTATATTCCGTATCGTTTGCTCTTGAAATATAACTTCCCAAGCTATCAGTGGATAAAAGATGTGCGATGTCCTATCAGTATTTTTCATGGAACGTATGACCGCACAGTGCCATATCTTTCAGGCAAGAAATTAGCACCTCTGCTAAAAGAAAATGATGAATTTATTACCATTGAGGGGGGCGACCACAATGATTTGAATACGTTTCTAATATATGATGAAAAGATAGCACAAATTCTTCAGAAGTAATATGATAAAACCAATAATAGGCATCAAACTTATAGCTTATATAATCTTGAGTGGTTTATTCGCTTTAAATGCACAAAGTCAAGATTTTAGAGAACTTGGTTCTTGGAGCATATTGAATATCAAGGATAAAATCGGGAAAAATTTTGTCGTGATGGTAGAAGGTCAGGTCAGGAGCTTATCATTCTATCATCAGTTCCATTATTATGAATTAAAGGGTGGATTAGGGTATTCTATCAATAAACACTTTTCTGTATTAGGCGGAGTCGGTACGTTCAATACATTCCAAGCTGGGGGAAATTTCGTTGTGCCTGCTTTGCAGAAAGAAATACGAACATGGCTTGAGTTAGTGATGAAACAGCCCTTAGAACGCCTACAATTTGAGCATCGCTATCGCGCCGAACAACGCTTCACCAATAATGGCTATCGCAATAGATTCCGCTATCGTCTTGGCTTACTCATTCCCTTAAATACTTCCGAACTCAAAGAAGGGAGTATTTATTCTATTGGGTGGAATGAATTGTTTTTAGGAGATATCGAACCCTTTTTCCAGCGCAATCGCAGTTTCTTGGGCTTGGGCTACAAAATGAAAACAATGAGTGTTCAAAGTGGTATCGTTTATCAATACGACTATCGGCTCACAGATGAGATAGGACGTTTTTTCTTCCAGATTTCTTTAGGAATAGAATTTGGCAAAAAACAAATAAATAATCCAATCCTGATGCAGGAGGATTAGGCATTTGAGAAAAATGAGTTTTTGGCTTAAAATACTTAAGGCAAAGCAACCTTTTTTAGCTAAAATTCATCTTTGGGATAAAAAATACAATATGAGAAAATTACTTAGTTTATTATTTATATTATGGATATTGGGTGGAGTTTCGGTAGGCTTTGCTCAGAATAATACAGAAACTTCTCCATTTGAAGAAGTAAGAATTTTTGGATGTTTGAGTGTGGAACTCTCTCAAGATGACAAGGAAAGTGTTATTATAGAAAATATCAATGGGAGAATAAACAAAGAGGATATTAAAATCTCTGTTTCAGGAAAAACCTTGAAAGTTTCTTTGCGATACGAAGGGCTATTTAGCGAAAACAATTGCGAGTATTCTTATGCTCATATCAAGATTTCGTATAAAGTGCTTCAAGAAATCCAAACGGGAGGCGGAGCTGACGTTAAAATTTCATCTCCTATTCAAGGGAAAAAGTTTGTTGCAGAGGCTTATACAGGTAGCTCTCTTAAATTACAAGTAGAAGTAGAGCAAATATGGTTAGAAGCAAAAACAGGAGCTGATTTGAATATTAGCGGCAAGGCAGAAAGCCAAGACTCCGTAGTAAATACGGGCGGTACGTTACGAGCATATAATTTGATTTGCAAAGATGTATCTATCCGAGCAAATACAGGAGGTACAGCAAGAATAAGCGTAACATCTTTCTTAGAGGCTTCTGCGAGTATGGGCGGCGATATTTCTTTCAAAGGAACACCCGAAAGGCAAGAAATTTCCACAAGTTTTGGGGGAGATGTCAATCAAAGTAGTAGCAAAGTGAATTGACGCATTTGTAGCGAATAAAAAGATATTGGCTACATAATGATATTTGTTCGAGTTATTTTTATACATTTCATATCGAAATCATTGGAATGTATAAAAATAACTATGGAACTCCCTATTTTTCTTACTGCTCATTGGAAAAACCTCATCATGGCAAACTATGAGGTAAATCCCGAAATCTTAAGGAAATATCTGCCCTATAAAACCGAGTTAGATGAGTGGAATGGGCGATATTATGTCAGCTTAGTTGGATTTATGTTTTTAGAAACAAAGGTTTTTGGCATAAAAATCCCCTTCCATGTCAATTTTGAGGAAGTAAACCTGAGATTTTACGTTAGATACAAAGACACTAATCACAAGCCAATGTGGAAGCGAGGGGTAGTATTTATCAAAGAAATAGTCCCTAAGCCTATCATATCATGGGTGGCTAACTCCCTTTATGGAGAGAAATATGTAGCACTGTCCATGAAAAATAATCATTCGCAAACCCATGAAAAATATTTCGTTGGCTATTCGTGGAAATTTAAAGACCAATGGAACGAACTCAAAATCACAACAAAAAATATAGCAACTCCCATAGCAGAAGGCAGTGAAGAACAGTTCATTACCGAACATTATTGGGGCTATACCCAATTAAAAAATAACCAAACTTCTGAATACCAAGTTGAGCATCCTTCTTGGGACATTTATCCTACCTATTCGTATGAAATAAACTGTAATTTTAAGGCTTTATATGGAGAAGATTTTGAGCTACTTACGTACCAAAGACCGACTTCGGTGCTTTTGGCAGCAGGTTCTGATATTATTGTAAGAAAGGGAGCTATTATTACATAAATTTTAATCAAAAATAATGTTCTTAATTTATTAATAATGAGTATTTTATAATTTTAAAAAATGAATATGAAATTTAATCAAATCATAATCATATTTGCTTGGGCAGTTTTTTTATTTGCCTCCTGTTCCAGAGAAATCACCCTCCAAAATGGACTAAGTATTCGCAATTCCCAAGTGATAAAAAAGAGCATTTATCAGTTGAATGGGAAAGATTCTATTCACCAACCTGTCATAGTCATCGAGGGCGAAGACATAGTCGTTGATTTCCAAGGGACTACTTTACAAGGCTCTAATGATAAACCTATCACCTCTCCTGACCAATTTTATGGATTGGGCATTTTAGTCAAAGGCAAGAATATTACGATTAAGAATTTGATAGTCAAGGGTTTCAAAGTTGCTTTGATGGCTGTAGAAACGGAAGGACTTATCCTTACCCACTGTGATTTTAGTTATAATTATCGTCCGCGCTTATTTAGCAACCAAGAAAGAGAAGATGTGTCAGATTGGATGAGTTATCATCTGAACGAGAAAGATGAGTGGCTACGCTATGGAGCGGGTATTTACCTCAAAAATTGTAACAAAACACAGATTTCTAATTGCACGATTACCAATGGGCAGAATGGATTAATGATGACTAACTGTAATCATGGGCTTTTCTACAACAACAACTTTTCGTTTAACTCAGGAATTGGCATCGGCATGTATCGTAGTAGTAGTAATCGTATCATATACAATAAATTAGACTGGAACGTAAGAGGTTATAGCCATGAGGTTTATCAGAGAGGACAAGACTCCGCAGGTATTTTAGTTTATGAGCAAAGCAATAAAAATATTTTTGCCTATAATTCTGTAACACATTCGGGAGATGGTTTTTTCCTTTGGGCGGGACAGACTACTATGGACACAGGACAAGGCGGCTGTAATGATAACTTGCTCTATGGCAATGATTTCTCTCATGCACCTACCAATGGTGTAGAAGTTACTTTTAGCCGTAACCAAATCATTAACAATAGAATAGAAGAATGTAATCATGGAATTTGGGGGGGATATAGCTATGAAACCTTGATGTTAGGGAATACTTTTAAAAATAATCAAAAATCCATAGCCATAGAACATGGACAGAAAAACGAAATTGCTTATAATTTGTTTGAAAATGAAGCACTTGGCATACACCTTTGGAGTAGAAAAGAACAACCCAAAGACTGGGGATATGCCCAAAATAGAGATGTCAGAAGCATAGATTACCAAATCTTGGACAATCACTTCAAAAGTGTGAATCTCCCTTTTCAGATATTGGGTAGTCAAAACGTTATAATCAAGAATAATCTCATAGAGAATACAGTAGAAATGATAAAAAAAGATAGTACGAATACCAATCTTGTTTTTGAAATGAACGATGCTACTGTACTTTTTGGGCAAAATGAAGAAAAATGGAAAAAATATGCACCTACCTTCAATGATAGTCTGCTAAAGTCAGTCAAATTTATCAATGCCATGCTCTCGCCCACACAGTTGAGAGGGAGGAAGTACATTATGATGACTGAATATGGAGCTTATAATTTCCAATATCCTATTTTGTGGCTTCGCAATCAAGACAGCACAGGCAAGCTATTTTTTGAGGTTCTTGGTCAAGACGGCACTTGGAAAGTGAAAAAATTTAAAGGTTTAGAGAAAATATCTGCGGTCAGTGGTAAATTACCCAATGGTTTTACTGCGGAGTTACCCAAATCTAATATCTCCAAAATAGACATAGAAGTAGAGATAGAATATATTGGTAATCAAGTTGTTTCCCCTTTTGGAGTTATTACGCCCAAAGGAAAGCCCTACTTATTTACCTTTAAAAAATATTTTCTTCCAATCCAATGGCAAGTAAAATTTTTTGATTACAGCCCCACGATTAACCTTGCAGAAAATCCACAAGCATTAGCTAATATATTGAAAAGCAAACCTTTAAAAGAAGAAGTAAAGGATAGATTGGAATACAAGTGGTGGCGCAGTATTGGAGAAAACTTACCTTCTGATTACTTTGTTACTGTGGCAGAGGGCGAGCTGGAGGTGGAAGATAGTATGTATGAAATTGGGGTAACTGCTGACGATGGTGTAAGGGTATATGTAGATGACAAACTATTGATAAACAAATGGGAACTAAGAGATATGCAATATGATGAATCACAGCATTATACAACAAAAATTAACCTCAACGGAAAACACAAAATTCGTATAGAACATTTTGAAAAAACAGGCTTTGCTACACTTATGGTAAGTGTGAATAAGTTGTGAATAAGTTGCGATATATAAGCAGTTATGAATTATGAATGAATACAAAACACTAATAATCAATTACTTAATTGATAGTTATAATATAAATTAATTTTGCATAGTTACTTAGCGGCAAATAATTCAAAAAAATAAACCTTTGAAAATTTAATAACTAAATTGTAAGAATAAATCTAATTACAAAAATGAGCAATACCCCGCCAATATCTTTTTCTTCTTACTCTTTTAATGGATTGATTTTCAAAATACTGCCTGATAACAAGCTACCGTTACTTGGCTTAGAGATACGTCATACCGAACATAAGGAGGTCAGCTTTGCAGTAATTGATTATCACCAAAACAAGATACTTTTCGAAGGACTTGGCTTGGAAGAAGATTGGTGGGTAGGTTTAGTCGGTTTCCATGATGGAACATTATTTTTTCACAAGTTTGCAGGCAAAGAGTACCCCCAACCCCTTAGTCTTATTGCGGCAGATGTCTTCGCTCAATCACTCATTTGGGAAAGAGAAGGCATTTATTTAGAAGGTTTTGAAGAAAATAACATAGTAGTTTCCTCGACCACGACGCAATATCAAACATGGGAACTCTTAGATATCAAAGGAAATACGGTAAGGCATCTTGATTCCATAGAACAGGCAAATTTAAGTCATGCGAATCACTTACTTTTCCCTTCCCAATACACAGAAGGAACAAATCATTTTGCTACAATAGCTCATTTTTTAAAGTACAAGTTTGGCTTAAACCCTCAATACTACATAGATTATTTAGAATTTGGGCAATATATTCTGATGAGTTATAGGCTTAATGATAATGATTACTTATTGATTCTCAATAATAAGGGAGAGAAACTGCATGAAGAGTTGCTCAATAGCAGCACGATACTGCCCATAGAAGGAAGTTTTTTTGTGGTTAAGGATTATTTGATTACTACCAAACAAAAAAGCACCCTCCTATTTTTGTATTTGGGTCAATAGGTAGGGAGTCTTTATTCTTCTACAATCATGAAAACATCTTCCTTGGGCTTTTTCATTTTGTATTTTTCGCGCGCAAACTTTTCTAATTGCTTTGAATTAGTCTGTAGCTCTTTCATTTCTTTGCGAAGCTGTACGATATTTTCCTTATAAAAGAGCTTGTCTTGCTCTAATTGATTGATTTTCTTGTGTAATTGATATTGGTCATAAATATCATTACTATCAAAAAATAACATCCAAACTATAAATCCTGTAAGAAACAGTAAATAGAAATTATTAAATTTCTTCAACAATTGCTTTAATTTGCCTAACATAAGTCAATGATTTTTACAAAGATAGGAATATTATCAAAAAACAAAAATTAATCTATAAATATTTTATCAAATGCGTATATTTTAATTTTTGAAATCTATTTCCCAACTTTGCGGTTTGATTACTATTATAATTCAATTTTTTTTAGTATCATTGGATTGTTGTATAATAATATAAATACATGAAAACAATTTTAGTCCCTACAGATTTTTCTCCTCATGCTTTACACGCCATGAAGTTCGCCGTGCGAATGATTGGTGATAGAACAGATGTCAAACTTGTATTCTTTCATGCTACAGAAACTCAAGTGCCAGAGCGTACCCCGCGCAATGTATATCGCGATTTGGTAGAATATGAGCTTACGCAAAATTGGGAAAAACTCCAAAAAATAAGCAAAAAAGTCTTAAAACGCTTGGGCTTAGATGATTTCCCTTTTGAGATAGATTGGATAGTAAAGCACGGTGAGTTTTTGGACAATGTGATGGATACAATTGTAGAACATCAGGTTGACTTAGTAATTATTGGTAAGTCAAGGACTAATGGGATTAAAAAGTTTTTTTATGGTAGTGAATCAGCAGATTTATTGGAAAAATCTTCCTGTGCGGTATTGATGGTTCCACGAAAATGTAAAACAAGGAAAATAGAAAAAATAAGTCTTGCGTCTATTACGTTAAAAATGAGTAGTTTTTTTCAAGACTTAGTTAGCTTTGCTGAATTTTTTAATGCTGGGATTGAGATATTCCACATCCATGACCCTATTACGGACGTAGAGGCTTTTGACGAGGAAGGATTGGTACGCAGATTGAAAGAGAAATATAGTTATGAAAATATTTCTATGTCTTTTACAGAGGCTACTGAAAGCAACACCGCAGAAGATATAGATAGTTATGTAGCTCATAGTCAGCCTTCTATACTTAGTGTAGCAAGTTATGAAAGACCATGGTACGAGCGTATTTTTAATGCAAGTATTACCAAAACACTTGCTTTTGAAACCGAAGTTCCTTTATTAGTGTTAAAAGGAAAAGAAGAAAATGCAGAAAAAGAGAATAATGAGAAAGATTAGAATTTTATTTTTTATGTTTCAAACAAATTAATTACTTTTGTACTTTACACTCTGAAGTGCAGTAGTCTGAATTTGTATAAGAGTTAATTACAAAATTGTCAATTATTTAAACTAAATTAATAGTAAAGTCTATCATGTGGAGCAAAAGCTTGGCTGAAATCGTTTCAGAAAATTATAGTTTTGGGGCAGTACTGCACCAATTCGGAATAGATTTTTTTAAATATCCGTATAAGACATTAGAATCTGTATGTATAGCAAGACATATCAGTCCAACTATCGTGATTAATGAATTACAAGCTAAGTTAGTAACTCCCTCTGACGCACAGCAACAGATTAACTTTGATAGGATTGCCAAATATCCCGTAGATATGGTAATAGATTATTTACGTCAAGCTCATCGCGTGTTTATGCGTCGTCGCCTCCCTTACATGCTGGAATTGGTCAAAAATACAAATCTTCCTACGGAGTCATCTTATCACGATGAAATTGTCAATGACCTTCAAATAGCATTTCCCATTTTTGCAGAAGATTTTATTCATCATATTTTAGAAGAAGAATCCGAGATTTTTAATCATATTATGCGATTGGACGATGTTGTGTATCACAATATGCCTCTCTCAAAAATATATTATGAAATGGAGAAATATTCTATACAAAAGTTTGCAGTCCAACACACTACAGACGACGATGACATGAGAGGAATTAGGGAAATAACCAATGATTACGAAATTACTAAGCATACTCCTTTCATGCTAAAGGTTTTATATACAGAACTCAAATCCTTTGAAAAAGAACTATCCGAACACGCAATCATCGAGAATAAAATCTTAATTCCTAAAGCTCTTAAGTTAGAGTCGAAAGTCAAGAAGATTTTTCAGGAAAAAGCTAAGCTCAACTAATACGCCTGTTTAATACTGATTTTTACGTTGGATACCTTCTATACCATAAGTCAGCCTTCGCATATTATTTACAAGGAAAAAGGAAGTAAGTTTTTGTCGTTTGCCTATCCAGTAGAAAATGAGAAAGATATAAAGGAATGTTTGGACTTACTCCATAAAAAATATTATGATGCTACTCACCACTGCTATGCCTACTTACTTGGCAAGGATAAGACTATTTTTAGAGCAAACGACGATGGCGAGCCAAATGGAACAGCAGGTTTGCCTATTTTAGGGCAGATTAGGTCTAAGGGGGTTACTAATGTGCTTGTGGTCGTTGTGCGTTATTTTGGTGGCACAAAGTTAGGTGCAAGCGGCTTGGTAAATGCGTATAAAATAGCTACTTCAGATGTATTGGCTCAGGCAGAAATCATAGAAAAAATAGTTACCCAGCCTTTGGTTATTTCCTTTGACTACGTGTTGATGAATGAGGTGATGAGGATTATCAAAGATTTTCACCTCAAAATAGAATCCCAAGTGTTTGATAACCAATGTAAAATACATCTTCAGATAAGAGAAAATCTCTTCGAAGAAGTATCAAATAAGTTCTTGGAAATGAGAGGAGTAGAGCTTTCTCAATAAGCGACCTCAAATCCTGCATTTGCCAATTCTTCAAACCCACCCACGTTAAATACCTTAGAGAAGCCTGCCTGCTCTAACATCTCCGCCGCTTTGCCACTACGCGCCCCAGAACGACAATAGAGGTAATACGTTTGGTCTCTGTCCAAGCTATCTATTATTTTAGCAAAATCT
>JALOMS010000055.1 GCA_025455345.1 Thermoflexibacter sp.
TGACAGCAATAATGACCATCACTGCTAAGGTCAGATAGTAGCCATTAAGCCACTTGAGTTCGGGCATATTCTCGAAGTTCATGCCATAAATCCCTGCCAAAAAGGTCAATGGTAAAAAGAAAGCAGAAAAAATAGTCAATAATTTCATTACATCATTGCTTTTCTGAGCATTGACGGACAAGTAAGTATGCAACAGGTTATTAGAGTTTTCTATTACCTCATCATAACTCAATATTAGGCTCAAAATCTTGTCTTTTATATCTTGTAAGGCTGTTTTTACTTCCTCTTTAACTTCTATTTCATTGACTACACTCTGGACGATTTGCAAAAGTTTTTTGGTAATTCGTGCCTTTGTTTTAAAGTAGTAAAGGTCTTCCAATGATATTTTTGTATTATCTTTTAAGAAAATGACTTTCTCCATCTCATCATTTTTGTCATTGAATATTTTTAGTGGCGAATCGTAGGTCTGCAACATTTGATTAAGCACATAGATTAAAAATTTTTCAGAACTTTCACACTCTTGCTCTATGCCAATATTTTCCAAAAAATCAAAAGCAGAACGATGTATAGTGATGACTTTGAATTGATTATAAAAAAAAGCAATCTTATTGGACAAGTCGCTGATGGTGTTTACCCTATCATCTATATCTGCTGTAAAGGCTCTCAGGATAAGAAAATGATACTTTTCTTGTTTCTCCAGCTTGGGTAGGTGTCCTATTTCCAAACTATCTCTGATTTGGAAATAATCCAAATTGTACTCTTGAGCAATCCTATCGAGATTTGCTACATCTGGCTGGCAAATATCTATCCATAGAAAATTTTGAAATTTGATTTCCTTAATTCTTGGTTTCATTAGTTAAGATTATGGTATTTGACCCTCGAAAACAATTAGATGAACGTAGCTATTCCTCTGCGAATGAAGTAGCTATACTTATTAGACAAAAATAAAAAAGATTTCAGATTTTAGAAAAATAAACAGCATTTGGCATATTCAAACGCAATTCAACGCTATAAATATCCTCATTATCACTTATTTTTAGCTCGAAATCTTGCTCATAAAGTAGCTCCAACCTCCTGCGGATATTATTTAACCCAATTCCTCCGCCTTTGTCAGCAATTTGAGACACCTGCTGACGCTTGAGTTGGCTATTTTCTACCTTGAACACTAAGGATTCATCTTTGATTATCAAGTTTATCCTTATCCAGACCTTGTCGATGTCTTGGTGGACTCCATGTTTAAAGGCATTTTCAACGAAAGGTAATAAAATCAAAGGTGGGATATTGACCCCAGATAAGATTCCATCTACTTGGAAATCAATCTTTAACTCATCTCCAAAGCGCAATTTTTCCAAACTCATGTAACTTTTTAGATAATCCACTTCTTTCTCCAAAGATACAAGGTCATATTTAGCTTCGTAAATCATATAACTCATTAGTTCTGAAAGTTTTAATACTACTTCTGGAGCTTGGTCTGATTTCTTGAGCGTAAGCGCGTAGAGATTATTCAATGTATTAAAGAAAAAATGAGGATTAATTTGTGCTTTGAGAAATTTTAATTCGTTTTCTAACTTTGCTTGTATAAGAGCCTGATTGATTTGCAAATTGTAATAAGCATCCTTGAGGACTTTGATGACCGTTGTAATTGCTAAAATACTGTAAATATGGCTACAAATAATCAAAAACTTTCTTGCCGTAAATAGCTTGTAATTAAAATCATATATGCCCAAAGACATACAGAATAGAATGACTCGCTGTTGGAGCAATCCACCAATGATGACAATGAGGTTAAAAGCAATTAAATAGAAAACAGTCTTTTTTTCTTTTAAAAATTTGGGAATGAGTATGTAGAGATTGATATAGACGACAATGATTTTTACAGGCAGTTCCAAAAATTGGACATAAATAACATTTTTATATGTATTGACCACATCTCCATAAATCAGCACTCTAAATACATAATAAGCAAACCAAAACAAAATATGCGTATAAAGGCGATTGTTAAGGTCATAAACAAAGTCTGAGTATTTTTGGAGTTTCATATTTATGACTTAGGTCGTTTTCTTTTTCAGTAGAAATGAGGCACTTACAAACCAAAGTAACATACCTATTACCATCAAACTCTTATGTGAACTTACCGTCAGCATGCCTCTGAAGACTAATAAAGACGGAATGAGCGTTAGTCCCAAGCCTATAAATGCAATAACCCACCAAATGATTCTCATATTTTTTAGATTTATCTTATTTTTGACGTATTTCTATTTTTACAGTAAATTAAGTAAAAACTTAAGCAAACTTTCAAGCAAATGGAATTTTTTAGCATAAATTTGAATAAAATTGTACATTTAGTACGTAAAAAGTCCAATATCAAGACTTTGTATTTTTTTGTTCTGAATATCTAACCATTGAATATACTCAAAATGCAACAAGGAATCATTGCCATTATCAATCACAAAGGAGGCGTTGGAAAAACTACAACTACACTCAATCTGGGCAAAGCCCTGTCCCTTTGTGGAAAAAAAACACTTATCATAGACATAGACCCACAAGCCAATCTTTCCCAATCTATTGGCATAGAAGAACCCGAAATGCACATCTATCAGGCAATGTTGGAGAATAGAGCCTTGCCTATCAGCAAGTTAGATAAAAATTTTGATATTATTCCCGCAGATTTGGACTTGTCCGAAGCAGAAGTAAAGCTACAAAACGATGTCAATGGCTACTTCAAACTTCGAAATGCTATCAAATCTATTAAAGAACAATACGATTTTGTTTTGATAGACTGTCCTCCTTCTTTAGGTATTTTGACGACCAATGCGCTTATTGCGGCTACGCATATATTGATAGTAGTGCAGTCAGAATATTTGGCAGTCAAGGGTTTACAAACAATTTTGCGATTAGTAGAAAGTGTAAGAGAAAATCTCAATCCAGATTTGGAAGTAGCAGGTATGCTAATTACTCAACTCAATAAAACTGTTTTTCGCCAAAATATAGCTGAAACTTTGAGAGGTATTTATCAAGGGAAGGTGTTCCAAAGTATTGTCCGTCAAAATATTAGCTTAGCAGAAGCATCTTCGGTTGGGCAGGATATTTTTACTTATAACAATAAGTCCGCAGGCGCAGAGGATTACATGAGTTTGGCAAAAGAAATATTGTCATAGAAGGAGTATCAATTTTTCCGTTTGCTATGCGATTACTCAAAAACTTATGCTAAACGGCTTAGTAATGATTAATAACTACCTTACTTCTTTCGGAAATCCCAAAGAGCAGATAAATAGTAAAATCCGCCAATTTCCGACCCACCAATGAATGAATAATAATAACGATTCAACAAATTATTTGCCCCTAATTTGAGATGTATATTGACTTGAGGTAAGTTATAAGAAATTTGAGCATCCACTACTTGGATAGCCGCAACCTCACCTGTAGCCAAAGCAGATTGCCACAAAAATCTGCTTTGCCACTTATAAGAAAGCCCAGCCCCCCAATTCTTCAATAGACTTGGGTTATTTAATCCGATATTCCAAACCCAATTGGGCGTATTAAATGCCTCTTCTAATCCATCATTGGTAGCTACTCTATCTAAGGCAGAGTAAGTGAGATTGGTATAAAATGTAAAATGATGAGGTAAAATATAAGAAACACTTGCACTTGCGCCATAGCTATAAACCGTAGTCTTAGAATTAGTCCAAAGGCGATAACGCTCTTGCTTAGTTCTGTCATAAAGCGCAAAAGCCAATGAATCAGGGTTTTGTATTTTAGGCACATTCGCTTCAATTTGGGCAATAAAATTGCGATAGATATTATAATAAACATCTATTTCTATCTTTATTTTATTGTTCAAAAGACCTTTATAACCTACTTCAAATGCTTTTACAGCCTCGGGTTGCAAATAGGTATAATCATTTTTGATAATCAATCCTTTATTTTTTTCAATAGCATTATTTAGAGAAAATCCATTCCTATTCACATCATTATTGACCGCCATTTGATAAGCATCTATGGAAGTACGATAATATGAGTTCTCAAAAATTCCCTGAGACATGATAGGCAACCCACCAACTCTCTTTACTCCTCCACTATTGACATTAGAAAATGCTTCAAAAAGGCTGGGAAAGCGATAGCCCTGTTGGTACGAAAAACGGAAATTATGATATACTTGGGGGCTATAAACCACAGACAATCTGGGTGTTAGCTTAGGAGCAAAATAATCATTTTTATCAATGCGTAATGTCGCTCCGATTTTTATTTTATCACTCAGTAAATGTTTGAAAACCTGCAAAAAAACGCCACTTCTGCCATAAAGTAGATTTCTTCCTCTTTCGGAAAGATTGGGATTGATAAAATAATTTCCATCAGGAAAAACGCTATAAAGCCTAACATCAATACCTGTAAGTATTTGCAAATCAAACTTATTACTTATTTTGGACAATAATCTTTTGGACATATCATATTGGGCTTCCGCATGAAACATAGTGGACTGGACTTGGAGAGCCGCACCTATGTCCCAGTTATTAATTCTTCGCAATGAGTCTATAAGCTTGTCAAAGAAAGGAGTAAGAGGCATAGGTCTGTCCTTATCTGCGAAAAGACGAGCTTGTTGGTGGGCATTTGATACAGGAGTTCCATTGATAATCGCTCGATTAAATGCACTACCATAATCTGCAAACCACTGATTATCAGTTTTAAAACTTCGTTCTATATTTTCAGCCATAGAGCGAATATTGTACGAAGTACCTGTATGCTCTTGGGTAAGGTAAGTTCTGAATTGCAAAGTATTGGTTTTCAGTTGTATTGTATGTTGTTGAATCGTATAATCATCAAAGCGAAACCGATTTGTTCTTTGATAAATATTATTCACATTCCCAATGCGATAAGTATAACTCAACTCGACATTCTTCTTTGGAACATACACCAATTGAATATCTGCCTTCCTATTATCTAATTGATAATTAGCTATTTCCTCCTCATAATAGCCCGTCCGACTGACTACATAGTTTCTTCCTGCCAGAGAGAGTGTACGACGGTTACTTGCCTCATTCCCATAAGAATTAACAAAATCTGAAGCGGGGTTGGCTTGCCCAAGTAGATTGACCGAAAGGTTAGCATTGGGATTAAGGTCAGTAGCATTATTTGCTAACCAATCATACCCGTGCATAAGACTTGCATTAATTTTGAAAGCAAACTTAGGAGTTAATACCTTTGCATAATAAAGATTAGTTTCATTAAATAGCTTAGGAGAAATTGATGATTTTACATGATTTACTCCGATTTTTTGTTGCATCATTAGCCCTTGATGCTCGAAAGGATTTTTACTAATAAAATTCACTAATCCATTCAAAGCATTCATTCCATAAAGTGCAGAAGATGAACCGCTTAATATTTCTACTTTTTCTATGTCTAAGTCAGAAATCCCCACAGCATTAGCAATCGGCGCACCAATGTGAGGTGCTTGATTATCAATACCATCGACTAATTGGACAAAACGGACATTGGTCGTATTGGCAAAACCGCGCGCATTATAGACCTTAAATCCCAAACTTGGTATGATGACTTGTATGTCTTTCATATTTTCTAAAGCATCAAAAATGGAAAATTTGGGAGATTGTATTCCTTTTTTGAAATCCAACGTTTCTATACTCATAGGCGAGGATAAAACATTTTCTTTGATGCGCGATGCAGAAATAACAAATTCTGAAAGTTGGCGAGTAGAAAGGCTATCTTTATAAGGTATTTTAACTGTATCAGACTGAGAAAGAGCAGAATAAGATGAACAAACAATAAAAACAAATGCCAGAAATGAGAACAAATGTTTGTATAAAATTTTCATACTTTATAATGTCAATGTTGAATTTAAACATGAAAGAATTTATAAATTTATACAAAAAAATCTAATATATTTGAGCAGTCTAATTCTAAACTTTTAAGTTTTTGAAAATCAATTTGTAAATATGAAAAAGTTTAATGCAAGTTTTTATTTTATATCCATATTTTTTAGCTTAGGGCTAATGCTCTTAGACCAACCGACCAAGGGACAGTCAAGTACCAAACCACAACAGTTCGCACTTGCCAAATCTCCCGAAAGTGTAGGTGTTTCGTCTGCCCAACTGCAAAAAGCAGAAGAAATGCTTCTAAAGAAAATAGGAGAGCAAAAAATAGCAGGGGCAGTAGCTCTTGTTGCTCGCAAGGGGCAGATAGTTTATTATAAATCATTGGGAATGAATGATATAGAAAACAAGAAGTCCATGCAAAAAGACAATATTTTCCGAATTATGTCCATGACTAAGGCTATTACCAGTGTAGCAGTAATGATGCTCTACGAAGAAGGCAAGTTTATGCTGGACGACCCTATTTCCAAGTTTATACCAGCTTTTAAGCATCCTAAAGTCTTGGTAGAAGTAAACAAAAAAGACAGCTCTTTTTCTTCCAAATCAGCAAGTAAGGAAGTTACTATCAGGCACTTGCTTACGCATACCGCAGGCATTCCTTATGAAAATGAGTTTTATGCAAAAAATAACATTCCTCGCTTTTATGCTATTGAAAATATCAAGCTCTCTGATATTATCCCTAAATTAGCCCAATTACCACTCATGCACGAACCCGGCGAGCAGTTTACTTATGGGTTGAATACAGACGTATTAGGGTATTTGGTAGAAGTAATTTCAGGAAAGACTTTGGCTCAGTTTTTCCAAGAGCGTATTTTTGAGCCTTTAGGCATGACAGACTCCCATTTTTTTCTTCCCAATAACAAATACGAGCGTTTGGTAACCGTTTATGAAGAAATAGGAGACAAGGAGGGTATTACTCGCAAACCTACCTCTCATTGGACTGAATATCCTATCTCTGGCGCAAAAACCTATTACTCTGGAGGCGCAGGGCTTTCTTCTACGGCGATGGATTATGCCAAGTTTTGCCAAATGTTGCTCAACGGCGGTACTTTTAATGGAAAGAGAATCTTAGGAAGGAAAACAGTAGAACTAATGACTACCAATCAGATAGGAGAATTGGAAGTATGGGATAGAGGCAATAAGTTTGGACTTGGTTTTGAGATAGTTAGCGAGAAAGGGCGTGCAAAAATACCAAGTTCTTTGGGAGCTTTCGAGTGGGGAGGCATGTACTATACGCATTATTGGATAGACCCCAAAGAAGACTTAGTGGGTGTTGTACTTTTCCAAGTATTTCCTACCAAAGGTTGGGGCATAGAAAACCAATTTAAGGCAATGATTTATGAAGCCTTAGACTAAAATGCTTCTTAGAGAATTGAAATTTATAAGTATAAAAAATACAAAATATGAAAACCATAGAAGAATTGACAAGCATTATTCCACAAATTGGGGAAGTTAAGTGGATTGGGATTAGACCAGAAAGAAGCGGGGAAATCACAGTAGTAGAGGCGGTAAATGTCATAGAAAACAAGGGTTTGGAAGGCGACCATTACAATGGAAAAGCAGACAGTAAGCGACACGTTACGCTGATACAAGCAGAACATTTAGAAGCAGTTGCGTCTATCTTGAAACAAGAAATACTCAATCCCGCTCTTACGCGCAGAAACATTGTCGTCAAGGGTATTAATTTGTTGGCATTGCAGGGCAAGCAGTTTCAGATTGGCGAAGCTGTCTTGGAAACTACGGGACTTTGTCATCCATGTTCGCGTATGGAGGAAAACTTAGGGCAGGGAGGCTATAATGCTATGCGTGGGCATGGAGGGATAACGACTCGCATCATCAAGGGTGGGCGCATCAAAATAGGAGATGAAGTGAAGATTTTGTAAAATATGTAAATATTAAGTATTTAATTTTCAAGTCATTAAAAATATTTATTTTCATTTTTTTTTGAAAAATCAAAAAATTAGCATAGTTTTGTTGTTCTATTTTTTAATCTAATTTTTTATTGACACAAAGGGGAAACGAATTTTTAAATCTACTATAATGAACTTAGACGAAGCAAAAGAAAAATTTGTCCAAACTTGGGGGGGCTTAGGAGCGCAATGGGGAATTAATAAAACAATGGCTCAGCTACACGCCTTGTTGTTTATCTCTGCCGAATCGCTTAGTACAGAAGATATTATGGAAACACTTCAGATTTCGCGCGGGAACGTCAATATGAATGTAAGAGAATTGATAGACTGGGGCTTAGTCCAAAGAGTAAATAAAACAGGAAATAGGAAAGACTACTATTTGGCAGAAAAAGACGTGTGGAAAATTGCTAAACTGATTGTTAGAGAAAGAAAAAAGCGTGAATTGGAGCCGATTATTAGCTTGTTGGTAGAGCTTGGCAAACCTGAAGGAGACAAAAACTCTCAAGAATACAAATCTTTTGTGGAAAGTATGACGCAGTTGAAAAATTTTTCAGAAACGATAAATAATTCAGTGGAGCGCATGATTAAAGCTGATGAAAATTGGCTGGGAAATTTGTTTTTGAGTATGCTAAAAAAATAATGACAAACTTACTAAGCAATAAGATAAAAAACTGAAATAGAAGCATTTAATATTCTGCTTCTAATAAAGTTTCATCTATATCTAATTGTTTGGCTATGTCCTTGATGAATAGCAACTCTGCTTCGGAAATTCCCTCAGATGAGTCTGCAAACATGAACATTACCTCTATAATATTCGCCTTTAGTAGGGGAATTTCCTGTAAATAAGCCTTTAGCGTTTGCAAAAAAGGCAACTCCCAATCAGCAGAGCAGTTTTGTAAAAATGATAAATTTTTATAAAACTGCTTTTCTAAGCCAATTTGTTGTCCACTATGCGTATCTGCGTAGCTATTTGCCATGAATTTTGCAATATGCTTGACATAAATCTCCTCTTCATGGTCTATTTCTCCATCAGAACATACAACAAGCAAGGCAGGATAAAAAGTTAGTAGCGTAACAAATTGTTCTTGAGTAAGTTCGCACTTACTTTCCTTAGAGTATGCTTCGTGCAAAGACGCAATAGTATGATTTCCAATAGTCATAAATAATTCATTTAAATTTTTGATTTTGCCGCTTTTCTACGTATTTCTTGCATTTTTTTGGCAATATGAGTAAGCCTTTCCAAATCAATTTTCCTTTTCTTTAATTTTTTGGCTTGGGAATTATTAGGTATCATTTCTTTGTCGTTTTGTTCGATAATTACTTCTTTTTCAGAATTTTTACTTTTAGATAAAGCGGTCTTTGTTTTTTTCTTTTTTGTAGCAACGACCTTACTTTTTCTTGCTTGTTTTTGTGTTGTTGTGGTGTCTTTTTTGCCCATAGTTTTACATCAAATAGATGCAATACAATATACGAAATATATTGCCAAAATTTTCATAAACTACTAATAATCAGGTAAAAATGTGTAGAATTTACTATGGATTTTGAGTAATATTACTTAGTATTTTTATTGGGAAAAGGGGATTAGTGGAGTATATACCTCAAGATTTAGCTATATTTTCTATCTTTTTGAATTGGGCATTGATGTTGAGTTTTACCTCATCACCCACCATGATACTTCCTGTTTCTGTAACAGCATCCCATAGCAAACCAAATTCTTTGCGGCTAATACTTCCGCTAATGTCAAAACCAGCACGTAATACGCCTTGCATATCGCTTTCTGTTCCTCCAAATTCTACCTCTAATTCCATCGTTTTTACGTAGTTACGTATGGTCATTTCTCCAATTAGTTTATAATTGGTATCGCTTACTTTCTCAAAAGCAGTAGAACGAAAAGAAATACGAGGGTAAATATCTGCGGAGAAGAAGTCCACAGATTTCAGATGTTTGTCGCGCTCTATATTGTTGGTCGTGATGCTGTCTGCTTCTGCAAAAAAAATAATTTTTGCGTCAGTAAAATCTTCGTTTTCTGTGTCTATTCGTGCATCAAAACGTGTAAAGTAGCCAGAAACAGTAGATATTACCAAATACCTAACGCTAAACTGAACCATGGAATGTACTGTATCTATTAACCAAGTTGTCATATTTAAAAGAGGGTTGTTTCCGAGGGGTCAAATCTTGAAAAAAAAAATCATTTGCCAAAGTTTATTTACCAAATTTTAAAAATTACTATATTTACTATCAAACAAGAAAGATATTTTTTTATTTATTAGATGAACGATTAAATCCTATTTTAGGTAAGGTCGGGACAGAGACTTTTGAACTTTCAAACATCATAATAATTTTTTAACGAAGTGCATAATCATATCAAAGAAGTCGCTTTATTTGGAGAGTGGGATACGGATAATCTTGGCGATAGGGCAATAGGTTTTAATGCTTGTAGGTTTTTTCTTGGATTGGGTTATCAAGTCAAGCTATTCAATCTCAGTATGATGGATTACCTTGGTTTGATAGTAACCGAAGAAGAGGCTAAACGTTTTTTTAACAAACCAAGTATGTATATGTCGCCTACCCAACATACACTAAACACCAACAAATCTTCTTTGTCTATCATCAAAAAGATAAAAAAGAGGCTCGTATTGCCTACGGTAAGAATCTCTTACAGAGGTGCGCGCAATTTTTTAAACTTACGCTATCTCCGTCGACTGACCAAGAGTTGTTCTCATATCATTGTAGGAGGGGGAGCATTGTTAGAAGATTTGCATTTGTACTTCCCAACGGCTTTGTATTTTCTCAATAAAGTGGCTACGAACAAGTCTGTTTATTGTTTGGGGTGCAGCACCAACGACAAAACTATGTCTATTTTGGGCAAAAGTTTGATGTATAATTTTATTCACAAAGCCAATCTTTGGGTAAGGGATATAAATAGTCAGTGGTTTATTCAAAAATATTTTAAAAAACAGGCAGGAATTTTTGGCGATTTTGCTTTGAATATAGACAATGATGCTAAGAAAGATTTTACATCTTTACCCATACCTCTTGCCGTTAATTTGATGAAGTATTCTGGCGAGCATGAAGTTTATCAAAATGATTATGAGGAATTTATGAAAGTCTTTCTTGCCAATATTGCACAAAATCCTATTTTTAAGATTACCATATTTACTACGGGGAGCAAGAGTGATGATGGCATTGCAAAGAAATTGGCTGAGGAGTTTGGTCTTGCGCTGTGCCAGCCCAATGATATAGATGAATTTTCTAAACTATTGGAAAATAGCTCAATCGTAGTATCTTCACGACTTCATGCGGCGATTATGGCTTTTTCAGCCAATTGTTATGTAGTAGGAATAGGTATTCAGCAAAAAACAATTAGTTTTTTTGAGTTTTTAGGAATAAGAGAATTTTGTATAGAAGATTTCTCTTCGTCTTCTGCACATACATTGGTAGAGAAAGTAAATGAATATGAAAAAATGTACGAAATACAAAGTAAAAGTATTGATTATGAACCTATTAGAAAAGCAAGACAAGAAGTAAAGCAAGCTCTATCTATTTATGAATAAACTCGTTTCCATTGTGATTGCCGCTTATAATGCTGAAAAATATATTTCAGAGGCGATAGATAGTTGTTTGGTGCAGACATATCCCCACATAGAAATCGTCATAGTTAATGATGGCTCTCAAGACACAACGCTTTCTATCTTAGAGCAATACGCTCATCAAAATGCCAATATCAAAATCCTTAATCAAACAAATCAGGGAGTAGGGGCGGCAAGAAATGCGGGAAATCAGCTCGCTCAAGGAGAATGGATAGCAGTATTGGACGCAGACGATATCATGTTTCCTACGCGTATAGAAGAACAAATGAGTTTTGTACAGGCAAATCCCCAACTAAGCATGCTTGGTAGCTGGGCTGTCAAAATTGGTGCAAACCACGAACCACTGGGATACTTCTCTATTCCCGACAAGCTATTTGATATAAATGATTATCAAGATTTTACAAAGCAAGGTACTTCTTTTATTATTTTACATTCTACGGTCATCTACCGCAAGGAAGATGTACTAAAGATAGGCGGATATAGAAACTATCAGTTTGGAGAAGATATAGATTTGTTTAATCGATTGGCAGAGGCAAACTGTCTTATTCTGGTTATTCCTAAGCCCTTGATAAAGTATAGGATACATGAATCTTCTTTGATGAACACCAATCACAAGCGTTCCTATTATGTTTCACATTGGCTGGTGTACAATAAAAAGCAAAGGAGGGAGCAAGAAAAAGAAATTAGCTTTGAAGAATTTGAAGGCGTTATCAGACAAGCACCTTTACCACAGAAAATTCGCTTTTTTTCTTCTCTTTATGCTAAAAGTTTTTCACGCAAAGCAACCTATTATTTGGGCAAAAAGAATTACCCTTTGGCTTTTTTATGCTTATTTTTTGCATTTTTAGCCAATCCATGGATAGTAGTAGAAAAAATATGGCGACAGATAAAGTCATTCAAAGTTTTTAGCAATCTAAGTAGAAGATAAGTTTATAACAATACGAGCATTAAGAAAAAGAAAGCAACAGCCACAATAGCCATAATAAGTACGATATCTGCTAAATTGATATTTTTTTTCATGAATTGGTCTTTAATATTTTTTTGAGGGGTAGTTTTTTGAGCATTTAATTTTACCAAATCTGCAAAGTCTATTGGGTTTATTTCTCTATCAAGCATATATTGTATCATTCTTCGTTTCATAGTCTTGCTTATTTTATAGTTCAAAGATTTATTTTGTAATAGTAACGTAAGTTATTATATTTTAGTATTATTCTAATAATGAGTTGTATTTTTTTAAGACAGAAATTGTGTAATGAAAGAATGTTTTTGAGAGATTTATTGGATTTAAGACAAAAAATAGTTTTAATCTTTAGTTTTTTTAGTGCATTTGGATTCCTTTTAACAATATTTTTTTTCAGTAAAGTGGTTATAATGAATATTCTATGATATTATTGTATTTGATTCAAAAAATATTTTGTGTTTTGGACATCAAACATACAATAATTTTTACAGATGTAAGTTATATGTACTTTTTGGAAACGTATGAAGGCTAATTTTTTCTTGTTTTTCAGAATTAGGGGGAAATATAGCATCTTCATAAAAAATTTAATATTACTGGACAAAAATTAAATTAATTGGTTGATAATAGCAAGAGGTATTTTCTAAGAATTGTACTAAACAAAGAAATCCTTTTAAAGAAATGAAT
>JALOMS010000056.1 GCA_025455345.1 Thermoflexibacter sp.
CAGCCGGGTGAGGTTTTTTCACCTTCAATACTTTCTTCAGGCCTCAATCGCAGGTCGGTTTGGTTCAAGTTTACCATAGCCTCTACCCGAAGTGTTACCGTAAATTTACAGCAGCCTGCATCTGTTATACAGGCAGGTAATGTGGGGTTTACCGTTTGGAAAACCTCAGCCTGTTTGCCTGCCGCAACCCAGGTCAGCAATAAACTTACCCCTATTGAAACCTTTGGGAAAACTTTTCACCCATGCGTAGAACTTGGGGAGTACTACGTACAGGTTTCAGCAAATAACAATGCCAATGGATACCATTCTCTTTGTAATATTCCCAAAATCAATACAACTAAAGCAGACAAGAATGAAATCAATATATTACCTAAAAGGGCTATTTTTTTCAAAAATAAAGCATAACCCCACAGGCTTACAATACAAAAAAGTAATAAAAATAGGATTGTTTCATTTATCAGAAATCCTATTAATAGAGCTAAACTGTTTAGAAATGAATAAACTGTCCAAACTGTTTTCTTAGAAAAGACTTTGTCTATCAATACTTTATTGGGTTTATTTACACTATCTATTGCTACGTCAAACAGGTCGTTGATAAGATAACCGCTTGCGCCAACGAGCATAACAGCTAATCCAAGCACAAAAACTAATGAGAAGCCAACCTGATTGGGTATGGGTAACAATGAGTAATTGACAAAAAACAACGTAAATAACATAATAAGAAGATTGGGTAGGCGCGTAAATCCTATCCACAGAAGGAGATTACTCATAGTCTAATTGGCTAATTATCATTACTTTCACTCATCTATTTTGGGTGGAGAGGGTTTATGGCTTTCATCATTACTCTCTTCTGTTTTATCTTCTTCTGTGTAAGCCTGCTCTTTTTGAATATCTCTGGCATGAAATCTTTGCTCTCTTTCTGCTTCAGTTTCTTGAGCAGGATTCACCTTAATTTGCTTACCTTTGAGAATTGCCTTGATTGCTTCTGTATCCAATTCTCCTTCCAAAACCATAATTCTCAATTGATTGTACAAGTAAGAAATGAATAATAATAATCCCCCAATGAAAATAGAAGCAATAATACGAGAGAACACATTAATTCTCCAGAAATCGAGAATGAAGAATTTGCCCAATATAGCCCCAAATAGTACCAAAGACATCATTCGCAAGGCTTGAATCTTGTACCTCATGCCAGCAAACATCATTAAGAAAGAAATCAATCCCCACAAAATAGGGTATAGCAGGCGATGTGTATCCTCTAATAGCTCGTCAATAATTTCAGGAGAATCCGTTGTTGCATTATAATTGGTCAGTACGACAAGATGGTCTAACTCTGCGCTGAGGTGGAAAATAACAATAAGGCTCGCTATCCATAGAATAGTGGCAAATTCAGAATTGCCTTCCGCAGATTTCTTATAAACACTCACTAAAAGCAAATACATACCTACTAAGGCAATGGCAACATTGATATAGTGGGTCATAAAATGGCTCAGAGGTGTAGCGGGGTCACCTTCCAAAAACCTGTTTCTTAGTTCTATGGAACTACTATGTCCATAAAGCAAGTAAGAAGCAACCATAGCTACCATCAGATATTCGGCATAAGTTTGCATCTTACTGACGCTATTACGGTCTGCCCAAAGCCAAAATAACATGACAAAAATGCCATTGTAAATCCCAATAATTAAGCGAGTCAAATCTTTGTTGGTAAATGGGTGATAATTTAACTCTATTGCCCCTGTGATATAAACTATAACAATTAATAACCCGCCCAAAATACCTGTATAAGTTTCTGTGGTAAAAGTCAGTATCATATTACTTTTACCTTTTTGGAGCAAAATTGCAATAGATACGCCAATGCCTATGACTGTAAAGAAACTTGCATAAACAGCATCATTAAAGAAAGCAACTACATCTATATTGCTGTTGAAATAGTAAACTTGCGACCATACAACAAAGAGCATGGTAAGGGAAAGACTGAAAACAATAGCACTGGCATCTGCAAAAAGTTGAATGCGGCTTTTGTAAGCTATCCAAAGCAAAACGGCGGCTTCTAATCCCCAAAAAAGATTAAGCTGGAGTGAGCTTGCTACTTGGATAGTAGGAGAGAAAGTAATCAGTCCCAAGGCAATAAAAAGCGAATAGTTGATAAGCGACACATCATGGCGAGGGTGAGGTCGGAGGAAAACAACTAACAAAGCATGGAAAACGCCCAAAGCCAAGCCAAATAAGCCAAAATAGTCTTTGACCAAATTCATCTGACTGAGCCAGTTAAAAATAGAAATCGCATATAAGATTGCATTGGCAAAAAATAACATATAGTCAAGCCCTGTCAGTTGCACATCTCCTTCGGCTATGTAAGGACGCAGGCTTCGCATGATAGTCATTGCCAAAAATTGCAAAAAGAATAAAGAAGAAAAAATAACGCCCCCAGTAAATATGTCCTCACTCTTGCGCTCTGTAAAGCCCATCCACGACTCAAAGAAGACAATGGTACACACAAATACTACATTGTTAATGATATGCCAATTTTTGATATAGGCAATCCCCATAATGAGTAAATTGATAACAAATAGATAAATAAAGAATACTTCATAATCTTCATTTGCCTTGACAAAAAAAGGTGTACTATAAGCTCCAAATATTGCCGCAATCGCCAGAATCTGTCGATTATGATAGACCGCAAAGAACAAGGTAAGTGCAGTAATGAGGATTTTGATGGTAAAAGCGAGAAACTGGGGAATGAGGTCATAATCTCTATACGCCAGATAAGAGGTATAATACAAAATAGTTGCCGTAGCAATCACAAAAAGTACGCTAAATCCGGGGTTAGCGTCCTTGAGCTGATGAGCAAAAAAGCCAAAAATACCAGCAAAAATTAATCCCACCAGAAGCCTATTCCCTTCAGCTATATACCCCGCATCTACGCCTTGGTTAATCAGGAACATGACAGCCACAGTCAAAATAACTATCCCTATTTTATTAATAATATTTTCATAAATATACTCTTCTGTATCCTTATGAGTTTGGGCAATAATTTTTTTGGCGATTTCTCTTTTATTATTCTCGTCAATATTGTCTATTTTGATAGTTTCTGTTGTATCTTGTTGTTCCTCAAAGGCTTTCAAATATACTTTTTTATATTCCTTATTGGAAATTTTGTCAAAATCAATCGCAGGATATTCAGGGTCTTCGACTCTATTTTCTTTTTTAGCCATTCGCAAGGTATGCCCAAAAGGATAATGACTTAAATCAAGTTCCATATCATCCTCGATAGAAAAAGCACTTTTATCAAGGAGCAACTTATATTGGTGGTCATTATCAACTATTTTAAAAGATTCATCTTTAGTAAGCTTTTTCCTGTGTTCGGCTACCTCTTTCTTGAATCCTTCAATTCTCTTTATCAAGTCATCTACCTCATTGATTTCAGTAGAAGAATTTTCATTGATTTCGTCTTTATTATCTTTGATGTCCATGAGCAAAACGGTAAATTTGGGCAACCAAAAATAATAATTTTTTTTGTTTTACAACTATAAATCAACTTTTTATTTTGAATTACTTAAAGTTTTACTTTAATAATACTTATATACCAGCCCAATTATTGGCTAAAACAAATCTTTTGCTATCTTTACACGTCCAAATCATGAAATCCAAAAACCAATGATTTACATCACTGAAAACAAGATAAATATTAACGAGGTGCTTGATTTTGTCCAAGATAGCGGAGCTGGAGCGATTGATGTTTTTATAGGTACTGTACGGAACAAGACCTCCGAAAAAAAAGTAGTGCGATTAGAATATGAGGCTTATGACAAAATGGCTATCAAACAAATGGAAGAAATTGTGAATCAAGCATTAAGCCAATGGAATATTCTCAAATATGCAGTCGTTCACCGCAAAGGAATCTTGCAGATAGGAGAAGCGGCAGTCATTGTTGCTGTGGCTACTCCACATAGACAAGCCGCCTTCGAAGCCTGCAAATACATCATAGATACTATCAAGGATAACGTTCCGATTTGGAAAAAAGAAATATACGAAGATGGTGAAATTTGGGTCGCCGCACACCCTTAAAGAAGCACAAAAATAAAGATTGCTTAGATTTTTAGAATTATTTTCTTTGACTATTTCTAATATCTGAATAAAACCCTGAAATTTGCCTTCGAAACAAAATCAATGATTGATTTTTTATAATTAATTTGATGAAATAGCTATCATTTTTGTAAAATTGACTAATAAGCAAGCATCCAATGCTACTTATAGTTATTTTATAAGAACCTTAAAATAAACAACATATATGGCTTTAGTGGAAATGGTAATGCCCAAAATGGGCGAAAGTGTCATGGAAGGCACTATTTTGAATTGGCTGAAAAAAATAGGAGATAAAATTGAGCAAGACGAGCCTGTCTTAGAAGTAGCAACGGACAAAGTGGATACAGAAATTCCTGCTACTCACGCAGGCGTACTGAGCGAAATCTTGGTTCAGGTGGGGGAGGTCGTTCCCGTCGGCAAAGCAATTGCAATCATTAATACTGGTGGCAATATACCACTTGCGACTATTCCTCCCGCACAATCCGAAGAAAAATCAAAAGTCTTAGCAGAAACCCTCATGGTTGATGAGCAGATACCCGCCGAAAGTCTTATCTCTCTTTTGACTACTCCTGTCATGGGAAGATTTTACTCGCCCTTAGTGATGAGTATTGCCAAAGAAGAAGGAATCGGAAGTGAGGAACTGAGTCGCATCGCTGGTACAGGCAAAGAAGGCAGAGTAACTAAACAAGACATACTAAAATATGTAGAAGCAAAAAAACAAAAACCCCAACAAGTATCCTATCAAACGCCTGCTCCGATTATCAGCAAACAGGAATCCATTGTCCAACAGATACCTCTTGCCGAGCCGACCAAATCTATCGAGTCTGTAAAACCCGCAGTTTCTTTTTCAGGGAATGCTGACATCATAGAAATGGACAGAATGAGAAAAATGATAGCCCAAAGAATGGTAGATTCCAAACGCATATCTCCTCACGTTACTTCTTTTGTCGAAGCAGATGTTACCAATATAGTCAATTGGAAAAATGCCCATGCAAAAGCATTGAAAGAACGAGATGGAGTCAGCCTGACTTACACTCCTATCTTCATTATGGCTGTTGCCAAAGCTCTCAAAGACTTCCCTATGGTAAATTCCTCTGTTGAAGGAGATAACATTATCGTCAAAAAGGATATTAATATTGGTATGGCGGTCGCTTTGCCTTCAGGAAATCTTATTGTTCCTGTAATTAAAAATGCAGACCAGCTAAATCTCTTAGGTTTGACTATGAAAGTCAATGATTTGGCAAAAAGAGCAAGGGAAAATAAGCTAAACCCCGACGAACTCTCTGGGGGAACTTATACCGTTTCTAACATAGGCTCTTTTGGCAATGTGATGGGAACTCCTATCATATTACAACCCCAAGTGGCTATCTTGTCATTAGGATCTATCCAAAAAAAACCAGCAGTCATAGAAACCGAGTATGGAGATGTGATTGCTATTCGCCAACTTATGTTTCTCTCTCACTCCTACGACCATAGGATTGTCGACGGGGCATTAGGTGGGTCTTTTGTGCGGAGAGTAGCCGATTATTTAGAAAAATTTGATGCAAAACAATCTATCTAAGTGCATAAAGATATGCCAAAAAGCTGTTTGAATATCATCAAACAGCTTTTTTTAATTTAACCCTTGCACTTACAACATCTTTTTCTTCTTTTTCTTTGATAATTTTGTGCAATAGCATAAGGTATTCTCCTTCTTCTGTATGGATTTCTTCCACAAGATTGGTTTGAACAGCAACTGTTTCACCAAACAAACACTCATTCTTAAAAATCATATCCCATTCTTCTACATAAAAAGAATTGAGTATAGCCAAGGGTAAACTTTCCAAAATCCACTGAAAGTAAAAGGTATTATTTACGTGTTTGTTTGCATCTAAGTCATGCCAGCGCACTTGATAATTATACTGATAATCAATATTTTGCAGGTTTGGTAATTTATTTTTGGGCATAAACAAAGGAGCTTGCTCTTTGCACATACTTACACTATTCCTAACAAATTCGGGAATAGCGATGAGTTGCCTTTTCTCCAAATCAAATATCAACCAGCTACTTGCGGCAGTACAGATAAGTTCTTGTTTTTCATTATAAATCCTAAAGTCGCGATATGCCTGATACTTCTCAAAAGTATGGGCGCAAGTTTCTATCACAATTTCATCTACCTCTTGCGGATGCTGATAGACGTGTAAGTGAAGGCGAGCCAATACCCAACCCAAATTTTTGTCATGCAAAACCTTCATAGGCAAGCCAATTTCTCCTATGTTGTACATGGCTGTTTCTTGTAAGAAATTGACCAAAGCAGGAATAGTCAATTTGTGCCTCCAATCTACCTCATTGGTTCTAATTCTAAACTTGACCACTCCTTTCATTATCTCTTTTTGAATTCTTTTATACCTTCATCTAAAAAATTTACAAAATTATCAATATTCAAGTCATAATCTTTGGGTGATGTGAGCAATTTCTCTTGGTGGTCTAATAGCAAGTAAAAAGGTTGGGAATTTACACCAAATCTCTCTTCTTGATAGTTCAGATTCACCTTTCCCATAGTTCTTTTGATTTTCCCATTTTTTGCTGTTATCCATTCATTTTCAGGAAGTTCTAAAGGGTCATCTGTATATAGAGCAACTACAATATAATCTTCTTGTAATCTTTGCAAGACTTCAGGCGCAGACCATACATTTGCCTCCATTTCTCTACAATTCACACAACCATGCCCTGTAAAATCTATAAAAATAGGTTTTTTCATTTCTTTTGCCGCTTGCAGACCTTCTTTGAGGTCAAAGTAGCCTTGTAAGCCATGTGGCAGTTTCAATCTATCGCTGTATTTTACTTTTTTAGTAGCCAAATTATTTGTAGCCACCGTAGATTTCATGCTTGTTAAGTCAAAATCAAGCGTACTCTGTGGGGGTAAGTAGCCCGCCAAAGCCTTGAGAGGTGCGCCAAACATTCCTGTAAATAAATAAACGGTAAAAGCAAAAGTAGTAATAGCCAATAGCAATCTTGGGACACTGACTTTGGTCATTGGGCTGTCGTGTGGCAGTTGGATTTTTCCTAAAAAATACAATCCCATTGCAAAGGAAATAGCTGTCCAAATAGCGATATAAACATGACGGTCTAAAATTCCCCAATGATATACTTGGTCTGCTACGCTTAAAAACTTGAAAGCCAATGCCAATTCTACAAAACCCAATACTACTTTTACGGAATTGAGCCAGCCCCCTGATTTGGGTAGATTTTGTAGCCAAGAAGGGAAAATAGCAAATAAGGTGAAAGGAATAGCAAAAGCAGATGAAAATGCTAACATTCCTAATACGGGTTTGACAAACTGCCCTCCTGCGGCTTCGACCAATACTGTACCTACAATGGGACCTGTACAAGAAAAAGATACAACTGCCAAAGTCATCGCCATAAAAAATGCACCAAGATAACCTCCTTTTTCAGCCTTTGCGTCTAAACTTGTGCTGAGGCTACTCGGCAAAGTAATCTCAAACATTCCGAAGAAAGACAAAGCAAAAAGAATAAAAACAGCAAAGAAAAAAACATTTGATAACCAGTGCGTTGCCAACAAATTGGCTGAATCTGCACCAAAAATTGAAGCGAAAAGTACACCAATCAATACATAAATACCAACGATAGAGATGCCAAAAAATAGAGCTTTGCTAATTCCTGCGGCTCTGGATTTTTCCTTTTTGGTAAAAAAGGACACTGTCATCGGAATCATAGGGAAAACACAGGGCGTAATCAATGCCGCCAAACCGCTTAGAAATGCCGCTAACATAAAACCTAATAAACTTACATCTGATTGTTGGTAGTTAGTTGTTGCGGTTCGCTGTTGCGATTGTTGGTTGTTGGTATCTGATGGTTGTTGATTGTTAGTGGTTGAGTCTATTTTTACTTGGACTATATTAGGATTGGTTTCTTCTATTTTATTTTCCTGTTTATCATTAGTTTGTGTGTCTGTATTTTCTTTGGGAACTATATTTTCTGTTGTTTTTTCAGTCTTATTTTCTTCTTTTTTTACTTCTGCCAAAGCACTTACTTTTATTTTATCAAACACAAAATCGTCTTCCAAAGGAATACACTTGCCACTCTCATCAGAACAAACTTGGTAGTTTGCTGTAACTTGGATTTTAGGCTTTTCTTTTAATATTTTTATTTTTTGGCGAAATTCAGCAGTTTTGATAAAATATGTATATTCTCCATTCCATATCTCCTTATCAAATTTCTTTTTTGCCCCAATTGGCATAGGCTTTTTGCTCATAAGTTGGTAAGTATCGTTAGGAACAAACTCAAACTCTGTAACCATAGGTCCCAAATCAGGGTCAAAATCATTAGAATAAAGATACCAACCCTCATCAATTTTGGCTGTGAAAATGAGTTCTACGATTTCTCCTGTTTTAGCCTCATTGATAGATGTCTTTGATTCCCAATTGATAGGACGGAGGACTTGTGCGAAGGAGAGTGGATAAACAAGGAGTTGAAAGGTAAAAATTGCGCTAAATAACAAAATTTTTTTCATTGGATTTGATGTCTATATTTTGATGCAAAAAATGTTTACAAAAATAAGCAAACAAAAAAAGTCTATTTGCAAAACAGCAGACATTTATAGAAAGTTTTTGTATATTGCATAAACTTCGTTAAAACCAAAGCACTTTTAGCTATTTATGATTTGAAACAAAAGTGTTTAGCGAATATAATGCGAAAGGTATATAGTTTATGAAAATTAGCAAAACGAGAATCCTAAAAGAACTCAAAGAGTGGGGTATATTTATCGGAATATTTTTAATCCTTTATTTTACAGGTCTTTACAAAGAAGTCGCGGGTGGTTTGCAGAGAGTAGTTTTAGCTACGGGTTTGAGAAATGCAAGTTCGCAAGCTACTGAAGTGGGCAATGCAGATTTCTCTTTTGCCTTACAACCGCTTGATAATTCAGCACAAGTAACTCCTTTTGAGGCTTTTAGAGGAAAGGTAATTTTCCTCAATTTTTGGGCAACATGGTGTCCTCCTTGTATTGCCGAAATGCCAAGTATTCATGCACTTTACGAAAAATTAAATACAGAAGACATTGTATTTGTGATGGTTGCAACTAATGATAAGAAAGAAAGTGTCCAAAAATTTATCGAGCGAAAATCCTATAATTTCCCCATTTATTTCTTGAAAGACAATTACTTACCCTCTGTTTTTCATTCTACGGCTATTCCTACTACTTTTGTCATAGACAAACAAGGAAAAATAGTCTTCAAACATGAAGGCATTGCTAACTATGATACTGAAAAGTTTGAACAGTTATTAAAGGAATTAGCCCAGAAATAGTCAATCAGCTATGTAATTGCCTATTTCTGAGCAGTTTATTATTATCTGCTTCTTGGTCGTTTGGGGAGCAAAGGATAACGAACTCCAAAAGTTCCGCCGCCCCAATACATCAGATTGTTCTGCCAAATAGTTGTATTCGCAACGTAGGCATTGAGGTGTATGGAGGCTTTGGCTTCGAGGAACAAATAAAAATCACCTACGGGATATTCTGCTCCTATGCCTATATTTCCATACACAAACAGTGTAGTTTCATCTTTAAAATATTTCTGCTCGCCGGGTATGATGTCTTCTATCACAGGAACGGAATAATCCAAAGTAGTCATTACACCAGAGATACCGCCTAAAGCATACACATTAAGGGCATCATCTATGTACCTGCCTTTCAAAAATCTTTGGTAGTTAAGCTCTAATTCCATACTTTTACCTTTGAGGGTAGCTCCTGCATAAGAGAGGTCTATGGATTTGGTAGGGAAAAAGTAAGCAAAACTAAAAGACAAGGCATTCTTTTTATCTCCAAATCCACCGTATTCGCCTCTGAGCTTAAGTCCTAAAGTAGATGGATACATTTTAGGAGATTGGAGTGGGTAGTCGGCTCTCTTGCCAAAATATTTGGAATAAGCCAATCCTCCTCCTACACTGAAAAACTGTGCAGAAAGATTTTGTGCAAAACTTAAGGAAAATAATAAGGTCAATAGACAAATGAGTTTTCTCATAAAAATCTTTTTATATGATTGATTTTCAAAAATATAAACTTTTGAGCGATGTAAAGTAAAAAAAAAGTTCCTGTGTATTGAAACTATTTAACCATGAAATAATTTTTAAAATTAATGATTTCCAAAATAAAAGTTTGTGTGTTTAGCTAAAAAATTAGCAAAATTAATACCCTTTTATAAAGAAAGCGAGAAAATACCACAATTATATAACATGAAAAAAGCATCTTTCCTATTATTGCTGATATTAGTAGCATCTATTGCCTGTGATAATACACCTATTCCAGACCCTATTCCTTTTAGGTTTGTCAATAAAACAATAGATTTGAATAACCTGAGCTACCAAAAACTCAAGTTTGACGGAGGATATGTGTATGAAGAAGGGGGCGTACGAGGCATTATTATTTATCGCAAAAATGCGCTTACTTATTATGCTTTTGAGCGGAATTGTCCTTATCGCCCATTTGATGATTGCGCCCGCGTCGAGGTAGATGGTTCTGCTCTTTTCATGCTCGACCCTTGTTGCAAATCTCAATTTGATTTTGAGGGAAGACCTATGGGTGGGGCGGCTTTCAGTCCTATGTTGCGCTATCGAACAAATGTAGCAGGCAGTATCCTTACCATTAGTAATTAGTTTATTGATTAACAATCATTTGACTAACTTTTTCGCCAATATTTGTACCAATAGCTACGCCCATGCCACCCATTCTTACGGCTAAAAGAATATGAGGCGAATGAAACTTTAGAATAGGCATTTTATCCCTGCCAAAAGCCATAATCCCCGCCCAACGATGAGCAATCTGAAATGGCTGATTGGGTAACAAAATATTTGTGAGTTTATTTTCTAAATTATTCATTATTAGAGATGTAGTTCCTATTTGGGTAGTGGTTTCTCCTTCAAAATCTAAGTTGCGCCCTCCACCAAAAAGCAAGCGATTTTGAAAGTTTCGGAAATAATAAAAGCCCTCGTCGAGATGAAATGTTCCTTTAATTTTTAAGTCATTGATAGGCTCTGTAATAAGCACTTGCCCGCGTCCTGGGGCAATCTGCTCGTGAGGAAATAATTTTTGGGTAAAGGCATTGGTGCAGACTATAATTTTAGGAGCAACAAACGCTATTTTTGTTTGACCTAATTCATCTTTGACCCATACTTTAGCTTTTGTTTGGGTTTCTTCTATGTTTGTTACTTCGCATTGATTTAGTACGGTTACTCCCCTCTCCTGTACGTAGCGGAGCAAGGATTTCATCATTTTGCCTGAATCTATCTGCCCCTCAAAAGTATTGAATATCAAAGATTTAACCATGCTTGAGTTGAATCCAAAAGTTGAGATTTTGTTGTTTTGTAGCTCGAAAACTTTGGATTTAAAAAGTGGGAAAAGTAGGTGATTCACATAATCCAACTGCGCTAAAGCGGGCATTTCATGGTCAGAGATGAGTTCATATCCTCCATATTGGAGAAAATCTATGTTTCTATCTCCCAATCTTTTTCTCAATCCCCACAGTCCTTGATAACGCTCATTGACTAAAGCAAGGACTTGGTCTTCGGACATTTGCTTGAGGTCTGCCAATATTTCTGTAAAACTACCAAAACAGGCAAATCCTGCATTTTTTGTACTTGCGCCTGTTGGGAATATACCTCTTTCTAATACTAAAATTGCGGCATTTTTATTTTTTTCTATCAATGATGCCGCACAAGACAGTCCTACAATCCCGCTTCCGATGATGATATAATCGTAGGCTAAAAAAGATTGTTTTTCCCAAAAACTAAGCATATTATGTGATGTTTGTAAGTAAAAAACAAATATACATTTTTAAGCAAAAACCTATAAATCACCTAATTGGGGTCTAATAATTATCTCCTCGACCACCGAAGAAGCTGACATAGCATACGCCGCAAATACCGCTTCTGCTACGTCTTGAGGTTTCACCAATCTATCAGGCTCGATTTGGTTCTCGTCCCAACTTGAAGTGAGGGTCGCACCAGGCAAGACTGCTGTAACTTTGATACCATATTCTTTAAGTTCTTCTCGGAACAGCTTAGTCATGCCATACAATGCAAATTTGGAAACACTATAACTGCCACCATTGGGGAAGATTTTAATACTTGCTACCGAACAAATATTGAAGATGTGTCCCTGCTGTCGGGCTATCATCCCCTCTACCAATCCACGAGTTAGGTGATAGGCACTATATACATTGGTACGCATCATCTCTTCCATGATACCCTCGTCTTCTGTGTGTAACTGACCACTGATATAAAACCCTGTATTATTGATGATAGCGTCTATGGGTTCGTCAAAACTTCTTAAATAATTGATAAACATTTCTATATCACGCCTTTCAGACATATCCACTTCCAAATAATATAGATTTACATTATACTTAGTTTCTATTTCACTATTAAGTGTAACGAGATGACTTTTTGTGCGTGAGCAAGTTGCAACATTCATGCCTTGAGAAGCAAACTTTTCTATGATTGCCTTGCCTATGCCTTTTGTTCCGCCTGTAACTACGACCATATATAAGATTTTAGGATTAAAATTACTTGTTATAAATTTGCAAAACCAAGTTAGAAAACTTGTGTTATTTCTTTACTATTTAATTTCAAATTTTTTATCAAATTAAATTTATACAACTTGAAAACACCGACACCGAAAGTTCAAAGGCAAAAAATTTTATTAGCCATTACTGTTATTTTTGTAGGTTTGGTCGCCTACTTTACCATAGATATTATGTTGCAGACCAATTCTCCTTGGAAAAAGAAGAAAATAATCTCTACTGACTCTGTCCAAGCTAAACCTATCGACTCTGTCTATCTTACTGATTTCAAAGATTCTATGATTTATACTTATAAGGTAGGGAAAAATGAGGTACTT
>JALOMS010000595.1 GCA_025455345.1 Thermoflexibacter sp.
CTGAATGCTCATCTTTTTCATCCGACAGACCCAATGAAATTAAAACAGAGGCGTTTAAAATTATTGCCAAATATTTTGATTGCAGGTTTTGGGAAAACGATTGCGAAGAAGATAACTATATTGACTTTAAAGCAAAAAAGAAGATTAAGCCACAAAAAGAATCTGGATATAATGCTAAAACACAAACAGATAAAAATATTGCGTGGTTTTTACCAAGACCAAAGCCAGATAGATATAAGGGAGGTATGCCTTTATATTGCGAAGATTGGCTTGTTGACTTAGCAAAAGACATCTTAGGGATGAAACATGACCCATATACATTAAATGTTTTTTGTGGCATGAATAAACGAGGAATAAGGGTTGACATAAAAGAAGAAGTAAAGCCAGACATTCTTTGCGATGCACACGAATTGTCAAAACATTTACTTCCTGTTGGTCCAAGATTTGATTTAATAATTGCAGACCCACCATATTCAACAGAGGAAGCAAGAGATATTTATGGAACGCCAAAATTAAAATATAAACAATGGACATCTGAATGCGATAAGTATTTAAAATCTGGTGGATTGCTTATGGTTTATCATAAATTTGTTATGCCAAACCCTAACCCAGAAAAATATGTAGTTGTAAAAAGAGTATTTATAGGCAATAGGACAATGCACCTTCCAAGAGTATGTATAGTTTTTCAAAAAAAATGAGCGTGGGCTTTTTATTTTTTTGTTTTTCCTTAACGGAACTGTCAAACAGAAACGGTCAGCAAGGCATTTCACATAACGTTCCCACGCTTGGCGAAGGTGGCGCTTTTAACCACAAATGCTGATGCGGAGAACGAATGTTGAATATAGCAGTGAAGTATCTGCGGAGAACTGAACCGCCACTTTTGCCAAACGTGTGTTATAGGCAGTGGTTTTATTAAATCGAATTTAAAAACAAAAATATGGATTACAGAATTATTATTGAAACAGAAGCAAGTGGTAAAAAATGGTACTACGTTCAAAGACGTTACTTGCTTTATTTTTGGCGTTACTTGCGTGAAGTGCGAGATATTTCAATGTACGCATATAAAATAGGGTGGCACTCCTTAGAAGAAGCAGAAGCACATATTCAGTCGGATGTAAACGCAAGATATGCAAATGACCAAAAGAGAATTGTCAAACGTGAATATCTTATCAGGTAGTGTTTTTACCATTGCCTATAACGGTGTCGGGCTTGGCTTGCAGTGCGAGGAACGAGCATTGCGCCAAACCCGTGTTATAGCCCCCTTTAGGGCTTGAGTAAAAAAAATAAAAAATAATGCGAAGGGCGGATTTTCTTTTTGGGTGGGGTTTTGGCTCTTTTGATTTTGCTGTATTGGCTTGTGTGATTGGGCAAAAGCAAATGTGCCAAAACAGTGTGTTGAAAACTTTTTTCACTTTTTATTTGGATATGTGTAAAAGGTGCGTATATTTGCACCATACAATTATGAGACGATTTAACTTCTTCATAGAACAAAAATGGATTGACCGAATAAAACGGGATATGAAAAAACACGGATTCACTTCTGTTGGGAGTTTTATCAGATACATAATAATAAAGTTCTTTGAACCAAAAAATTGAGGATAGCGATGTAAGAGTTACTTCTGGTATGAAAAACAACTCTCACAATTTATCTTCCTCAAACTTATTGCAAGTGGCGATTATAGTGTTACTTCTTTGGATGAAAAACACACTGTAAATTTTACCCTTGCAAGATATTGGAAAGTAGCGACTGTAAAGCGTTCATCTGCTAAATGAAACCCGCTTACCAGAATTTACTCTTTCCAACACTTGTAAGGGATGTATCAGAAATGGTGCATCCCTTTTTATTTGAAACAATTTAAAAACAAAATAAAGATGTCAAGATTTAACACAACTTCCGAAGGAACTAAAACCGTAAACTTAGCAGGTGGAGAAGCGTATAAGCAAACTCCCGAACTTGAATTGATTTCAATTCTATTAACTTCATTTGCTAATGACCAATTTTACCGTTCAGCCAACGACACTTTTGAACGACTTAAAGAATTGGTAAGAATTTGCGATAAGAAATTTGTTGCACAGGCAGCCGTTTACGCAAGAACTAAATTCGGGATGCGTTCAATTACTCATGTGGTTGCTTCCGAACTTGCCAAACATATTGGCGGTGAAAAATGGGCAAAGGATTTCTATTCGGCTATCGTTTACAGACCTGACGATATGATGGAAATACTTTCCTACCATACTGCACAAAATGGCAAAATTCCAAACTCAATTAAGAAAGGATTTGCAAAAGCGTTTGATAAATTTGACCGTTATGGCTTGGCGAAATACAGAGGCGAAGGGAAGGGCTTTAAATTGATTGATGTTGTGAACTTGGTTCACCCAACGCCAATAGAAAAAAACGCTGATGCTATTAATGCTTTAGTGAAAGGGGAATTAAAATCCTTTGACACTTGGGAGGTTGAACTTTCAAAAGCAGGGCAAAATGCAACTACTGATGAAGAAAAGGCGGAGTTCAAAAAAGATGTTTGGGTGAAGTTGATTAAGGAAAATAAACTGAAATACTTTGCCCTATTACGCAACTTGCGAAACATTATTGAACAAGCCCCCGAAGTTATCAATGAAGCACTTGAAATGCTTTGTAATGAAGCACAGATAAAAAAATCATTGGTGCTTCCATTTCGCTATTTGACTGCTTTTGAAGAAATACAAAAGCTGACCGATGGAAAAATTGTAAGACAAACTTTAATGGCTTTGAACAAAGCCGTAGATATTGCCATAAGCAATGTTCCAAAGTTTGATGGAGAAACCTTAGTTGTGCTTGATGTGTCTGGCTCAATGCAAATGGGACACAAGGGAACTAAATCACCTCATATTATCGGGGCTTTATTCTCGGCTGTATTGGCAAAATCAAACAACTGTGATTTTATGGTGTTTGCAGACAATGCACAATACCACAATATTAACCCGATGGATAGCGCAATTACGATTTCAAACTCATTGCGTTTTGCTTCGGGTGGAACAAACTTTCATTCAATATTTCAAACGGCAAACAAGAAGTATGACCGTATAATTATCCTTTCAGATATGCAAGGATGGGTTGGTGGACATACTCCTACAAGAGAATTTGCCAACTATAAAGCATCAACTGGAGCAAATCCATTTGTTTACTCGTTTGACTTGTGCAACTATGGTTCAATGCAGTTTCCTGAAACGAATGTTTTTGCACTTGCAGGGTTTTCAGAAAAAGTTTTTGACACAATGAAACTAATGGAACAGGATAAAAAAGCATTAGTGAATGAAATTAAGAAACTTGAATTTTAAAGAGGCAAAAAAGCAAATGTGCCGTGTTTGCGATGGATTTGTGCGGTTGCAACACGGCTCTTTTGCTTTGTGTGTTGGCGTGGGTGGGGCATTATTTTTTATTTTTTTAATAGTTTAGTTATTAACGCCTATTTTCAATCAATTCTGGATTGTCGAATACATTAACAATGACTTATTGTAGTATATCCTCGTTTTCGTACCAATTTATATCCGCATTTGTTCTTTCACTCGAATACGTCCAATAAAACT
>JALOMS010000057.1 GCA_025455345.1 Thermoflexibacter sp.
ATTTAATTTACTTATTTTCGGATATTTTATTTCTGTAGTTACGTCTTATATTTTTGAGGGTGGTTTACAAGAAGTATTTAGAAATTATATGAGCAATCGGGTAGCAAATAAAATGAAAGACCATACTATCGTCTGTGGATATGGTCGTAATGGCGCAAAAACTTGCGAAGAACTCTTTAGGAGTAATATGCAATTTGCGATTATTGAAAGAAGTTCTGAAAAATTACAAGAAGCAATTGGTTTGTATGAGCATAAGAGGAATATTTATTTGTTAGAAGGAGATGCGACTTCAGATGAAGTCCTTATTGACGCAGGTGTAAAACGAGCCAAAACGATTATTACAACTTTGGGAGAAGATGCTGATAATGTATTTGTTACCTTGACCGCAAGAGAGCTAAACCCTCATATCAAAATCATTGCAAAAGCAATCAAGGAAAGTTCTGTTACTAAACTCATGCGCGCTGGCGCACATCACGTAGTAGTCCCTGAAATTATTGGGGGAACACACATGGCAAGCTTAGTTACCCGTCCTGATGTGATAGAGTTTTTGAGTATGCTTAATGGTGTGGGGCATGAAAGATGAGTTTAAAGGGCAGACTATCAAAGATTTAGATGTAAGAGGTTTGACTGGAGTCAATATCATTGCTTATAAAGACTTAGATGGGTTTGTATTCAATCCTACCCCTGAAACTATATTTGTAGATGGAGGTGTTGTCATTGTTTTAGGCACAGAAAACGAAATAAGAACATTTATTTCCTATTTTGGTAAGTATTAGACGAATAGATGCGTGATGTTTGATGTGTAAATATTTCTGTAGAATGATTGGAATATAGGTTAATTCACTGAGCCAACTCACTACCCAAGAGTCAATCTTTTAATTTGCCTACTATTTCAAATTTGTCAAATACATTAACAGTATGAGGAGCGTCCGCAAGCTCTTTTGTAAGGTCTTGTCCTGCCCAATGTTCGTAATGCTTGCCGTTGCGCCAAAGACGAGAGTGAGTAACATCATAGATAAATCCCTTGTAAGCTATCCAAACCTCATCTTTATCCTGTCCATTGCGAAGAGCTAACTGACTTTTAGTAAAATAAGTCATAATTTTTTAGCCTAAAATATCTAAAATTCTATTTAAGTCATCTTCAGAAACAAAAGGAATTTTAATTTCTCCTTTATTGTCTGTTCCTTTTTTAATTTGGACTTTTGTCCCAAACCTGCCGGATAGCTTAGATTGGGCTTGTATAAGTGCGTAATCAGGAGCTTTTTTGGACGCAGGGTCTTTCTTATCTACTTTTTCCGCTAATTCTCTCACTAAGTCTTCTACCTTGCGAACAGAAAGGTCTTCGTCAAGAATCCTTTTGTAAATAGAAAGTTGCAAATCTATGTTATCTATATTGATAAGTGCGCGCCCATGTCCCATATTGAGTTTCCCATCACGTAAACCCGCCTGAATATCAGGTGGAAGTTTGAGCAAACGCAGATAGTTATTGACTGTTGTGCGTTTTTTACCTACTCTATCCCCCAACTCCTCTTGCTTTAGGCTACATTCGCTTATCAATCGTTGATAGCTCAAGGCAATTTCCACAGGATTTAGTTCTTCGCGTTGGATATTCTCAATGAGAGCCATTTCCAGCATTTGCTGGTCATTACCAGTACGAATGTACGCAGGCACTTCTTCCAATCCTGCCATTTTAGAAGCTTTTAAACGGCGTTCCCCAGAAATAAGTTGATACGTATCCTCATCTAACTGTCTAACCGTCAGAGGTTGGATAATTCCTTGTACCTTAATAGATTCTGATAATTCTTTGAGTGCATCTATGTCAAAATTAATACGTGGCTGAAAAGGGTTTACTTCTATCCTGTCAATAGGAATCATGTTAAATTGGGTAGATAATTTACGCAACTCTTCTAATTCTTTGGAAACACCTTCCTCTGTCAAGACAGTACGATTATCGCTCAAAAGTGCATCTAAGCCCCTGCCCATCGCACGTTTCTTTAATTGTGGAGTTTTTTTGTCTTCAGCCATTTTGTTTTTTTACTACTTTTATTTAGCTATACCATTTTTGTCCAAAATTTCCTGTGCCAAGTTCAAGTAACTCTGCGTCCCTTTGCTTTCTGCGTCATGTGCTATGGCGGGAAGTCCAAAACTTGGCGATTCGCTCAGTCTGATATTTCGGGGAATAATAGTTTTGAATACTAATTCTTTGAAATGCGCTCCTACTTCCTCAACTACTTGATTGGCAAGACGCAAACGAGCATCATACATAGTCAGGAGGATGCCTTCTATTTCCAACTCTGTATTAAGTCTGCTTTGGATAATCTTGATAGTATTCAACAACTTACCTAATCCTTCCAAGGCAAAATATTCGCACTGCACAGGCACAACGACTGAGTCCGCGGCGGTAAGTGCATTGACCGTTACCAAACCAAGAGAAGGGGAACAGTCTATCAAAATAAAATCATATCCATCTTTGATACCCTGAAGAGACTCTCTCATGCGCTCTTCACGATTTTTAATATTAATCATTTCTATCTCAGCCCCAACCAAATCTATATGAGATGGGATAATATCCAGATAATCAAAAGAACTTGGGATAATGACTTCCTTGATATTGATTTGGTTAATCATACAGTCATAAATACTCTTCCTTACCTCTTTGGGGTTCATTCCCAAGCCAGAAGTAGAGTTTGCTTGAGGGTCAGCATCTACGACTAAGGTCTTATATTCTAATGCCGCCAAGCTTGCACCCAAGTTAATTGCGGTTGTTGTTTTACCTACGCCTCCTTTTTGGTTAGCAATAGCGATGATTTTACCCATGATTATTGATTTTTTATTGCCTTTATTAATACTCTTGGCAAGTAAACTTGATTTTTGTGTTGCAAATATAATTTTTTACCAGATTTCTTATAGAGAATCAATACAAAAGTTTTGGAAAAAATAAAGGAAAATCCTAAGAGTATCTAAATGAGAGAAATAAAAAAGGTTTCAGCAAAGCTAAAACCCTTAGTCGACTATCTAGTAAATATGAAAATGAAAAATCTTTATCTTAAATATCTATAAAATTTAATTTGATAAATCTATGTAATGTTTGTAATCCTTAAAAGTTAAATTACAATCTTATTAACGCAAATATCGGTATAAAGGTTTTAACAAATAAACTTTTTTTGTTAAATTTTATGACTTTTTTAAAAAAATAGTCTTTTTCTTAGTTTTAATATAATAAAACCTTGGTTTTATTAACAATTTTAAAAAGAGCCTTACTACGAGTAAGGCTCTTAGTCCACATAGTAAATATGAAAATGAAAAGTCTCTATGGCTTTGTTAATGTTTGCACATTAATTTACTTTCATTATCAGCTTTTAATCATCAACCTTAATTTGTCAAATTCACCTTACCAAAATTATTTGACTTGTGAAATCATCATCTTTGATTTCGTTGCAAAATTAGATAGTTTATTTTAATTTATCAAACTGCTTATTTGCATAGGCAAATTTAAAATATAAAATTTATATTTGATTAACATAATAAACCACTGCTTATTTGCATAGGCAAATTATTAATTTTATCATAATTATTCAAGAACCTTAGTGCAAAAAATCGTTTTAAAGACCTGAAAAGGCATTTTTTTAATAAAGCAAAATAGATTAATTCTATGATTCCTAAGCAAATTTGATTACAATATTAGATAAGCTCCTCAAAGACGCTTACCAAAAAAATGATAATAATTAACAATTAATTAATCGGAGCTTGGTGTTTTTGAAAAGCAAAAAACAAATAAACCTTGATTTATGAAGGGATATACGGCTCATTTTAAGCCTACTTGCTTGCGTAGTTCTGCTACTTTCTCTTGTTTGAGCTTGCGAAGCCGCACTTCTTGTTCTTCTATCCATTTGATTTCGCTATATTTGCGGTCGGCATGTACGTCGTCGTAATAGCGATAGGTAACATTGTATTGGGCAAATTCCTCACGGAGGGCATCTTCTATAATGACAAAATTCTCATAGATATTCTTTTTGAGTTGGGCTATATCACTGCGCTCTTGCATAATTTGGGTTTCTAAAACCGCCAATTGTTTCATTTGCACTTCGCTTTTGGTAATGCGAGCTGTTGAGGCGGCTTTAGTTGGAGGGGGGTCTTTAAATAGGTCTTCGTCTCTGTCCCTTGCTCCTAATATAGCTTCTTTTTCTGCAATAGACTGAATATAAAGCTCTTGCTTCCATGCTCCTATTTCATCTATTTCTGCTTTGCTCATAGTATGCCATTTCTTGCCCAAATAGGCTGCCCAAAGCGTCGAGTCATTTGGATTGGCTTTTAGTTTTTTCCAAATTTGAGGCTTTTTATAGGGATCATCTTGATGAATATCTTGGGCATACCCAACTGATGAAATGAAAAGAAAAATAATGATGAAAAATCTATATAAAACTTTGAAATAAAAACAAAGATTGCTATAAGTCATAGTCTAAAACAATTTACAATGCAGTCAAAGTTAAGTATTTATACTCTAATATTCTGATTTTGTTTTTTGTTGTTTAGGTAGCTTTAGTGGTAAATATGTCATTAGTAATACGTATCATGCCCTATTTTGCACAATTTATTCTTATTTTCTTATAACTAAAAATGGGCAATATTTGATTAAAGCATTATTTTTCAACAACTTAAAACAAGAAATATGCTTTTTTGTTCTTTTTAATACATTAAAAAGGAAAAAAAAATGTTTACCAAATTTGTATTATCATTAAAAAAGCAACAACCATACAAATATCGTGGTAGTTGCTTTTTTTTAATAAAATTATTTTGTGAGAATCAATACGTATTTCTGTTTAGACTTATATTAATCAAATTTTTCTGCAACCATTTCATAAAATTCTTTGACTTCATCTTTTTCTAAGTCCCAGCTATATTTTCTAAAGTAGTTTTCTCTAATGTACATAATAGCGTCATGGTAGTTAGAACATTGGTCTATACCTGCCAAAGCCTCTTCGAAGGTATTTCCACTTCCTCCAAAAAGTACATTGGTAAATGCTCCTCGTTTCTCATAAGGAATGATTTGTTTCATGCTCTCTTTTTTGGAACTTTCCATGATGGTTTTGGCAAGCTCAGGATTACTCAATGGAGAAAATTTCTCTTCTACTACGGGTTTCGTATAAGAGGTATTGGTGTAAGATGGGGAAACAGGTTTGCTCTCTTCTTTAAAATTTAGGTCAAACTTGAGTGCAGAAATATCAAATGAGGTATCTTCTATGGTATTTGTAGTAAGTTGAGTATCATCAACGAACAGATTGTTATAGTTGAGAGGAATAATTTTATCAAATGTTTGCAAAAGAGCTTCCTTATTGTCCAATTCTGTTTTTGAATGTACAGCCGCTACTATGGCAACCGCTCTCTCTGTTCTTACTAAGTTTCCTTCTGCTTCTAAAGCAGTTAAAATATTGTCAAAGAGTTTTTTATGTATTTTGAAATATTTTGCAATCGTTTTGATTTGGGTGGCTACCTCAATCTGCTTGCCCAGATGATTGAATTCCTTTGTATAATAATCCAAAGGGGATATGGTAAGGATGAGCGTATCAGATACGGCATTGGCTAATATAGGCTCGAAAATCTCTCTCCGAATACTAATATAACGAGATAGAACATTCATCAACGCTGTCATTGCTTGAGTTACCTCGGGCACAGTATAGTCAAAATAAGGACTTTTGATATGATTTGCTTCTTCTTGCCACTTGATATAAATAGTCTTTATCACAAATAAGTTGATTTGTCTATTTTCACATAACTCAACTATTTGCTTTCCATTAATAACAGTATTGACTTTAAAAAATTTATCGCATATTACTCTGGCAAACCGAAGAGCATAATCGCGAATCTCAGCAATATTGATTTTCCGCATGATTTTCTAAATTTTGATACATTTTAATATTTACCTGACTTTAGTTAGTGGTAGTCAATCTCTCAAAAATTGATAATCAAAGCCTTACAAAAAGACTACCAATGTAAAATTTGGAGGAGGTATAATAACAACGAAAAATAATTGTCAATTGATTTGATAAAGCTAAGTATTTCTTTAAAAAGTTGAAAGGAATAGCTAAAAAATCATACCAATTTCTTTATAAAATCTTCATTTGACGGAAATACTCGTTTTTATAGATGATTTTACATTCTAATACCGACTACGGTAATATCATCTCTTTGCTCTTCATTTTTCTTATGGTCTTTGAGGGCTTCTTCCAGCATGGCTTTTTGTACACTGGTACTAAGCATGGCATTGCGCTGTATAATCTCTTGGAATCTTTTTGTAGAGAATTTTTCGCGATTTTCATTGTTTTGGTCGACCAAACCATCAGTAGAAAGATAGATGATGTCTCCTTTTTTAAGGATAATTTCGTGATTATTAAAATCTTTTTCTTTACGGTGCATACCACCTATCGAGTGTCGGTCTCCATACAAAATCTCTAAGGAGTTGGTAAGTTGGGAATAATAAAACAAAGGTCTTCTTGCTCCTGCAAAAGTAACTTTCATAAAATCACCGTCCATGCGCTCTACACGACACAAACAAATATCCATGCCGTCATCATTGAGCTTATCATACTGTTTGAGGGCTTCTCGCACCCTCAAGTCTAATTGTTCTAATACACTGGCAGGGTCATAAATGCGTTTAATATTTACTAACTCCCCAAGTAAGTGATTGGCAACCATAGACATAAAACCTCCCGGAACACCATGACCTGTACAGTCCACTACGGCTAAGAATATTTCATCAGAAAAGTTCGTAGGCTTGGCATTTGCGTCTATTTCTGCATTGGCGATGGAAGCTGGTACATAATCTAACCAAAAGAAATCTCCCGAAACTATGTCTTTGGGTTCGTAAATGATGAAGTGTTCGCTAAATAGCTCATCTAACTGTTTGTCATCAGGAAGAATTGCCTCTTGTATAGTTTGTGCATAGCGAATACTATCCGTAATGTCTGTATTTTTACGTCTAATGACTTCGTAAGCGTTGCTATTAGACAGGGCAACAGATACATAGGCGGCAAGTGTTTCTACAATTTTGACATCTATATCAGTATAAGTGTTTTTATTAGAGTGCTGTACAGTAATTACTCCTACATGCCGATTTTCATTGACCAGAGGGACATAAAGCAAGGATTGTGGCTGATTTACACCAACATAATAAGATGGTATATCAAGATATTTTTTATATTCTGTACTTACATCACCTATGATAACTTCTTTTTGGTTTTTCAAAGCCCATGCGGCAAAACTTCTATTATCATTCATATCTTCTGAGTGATACAACTGGTCTGTACCTTGAAAGTCCATAAATTCTATTTTTTGAGATGTCTCATTATAAACTCCTACACCAAAAATGGAGGCATTGACCAAAGATGGCAGGTAATTATTCACCATTTTTACCAGATTTTTAAAATCAAGTGTAGCAGTTATTTTCTGACCTATATCGCTGATAGTCTTTATGTTATTATAAGAATGTTCTATTTCATCTTTTTGAACTTTGATTTCCTCTTGTTGTTTTTTAAGTTTTTTGCTAAGTCTAAAAAGTATTATAGCGGAGATAATAGAGACCAAACCCAAAAGTATAGAAATGATTAATTCGTATTTTAGCCATTTGATTTCCTCTTCTTCTTTTTGGATTAATTCATCTTTTTCTAAAATGGTAGATTTGAGTTTGTCTAACAATACTTTGGATTTTTCTTGTGCTATTTCGTATTCTAAATCAGTAGCAATCAGGGCAGTTTCCAGCGTATGTAAGTATTTTTTGAGATTGGCTCTTTGGAGAGGCGTGATGCTTCGCTCTTCGGAAAGTTTGCCACTTACTTTTTCTATCTCATCTCTGATATAAATACTTTTTTCGGCTAATAATTGCTTGCGAAGCTCTAATTCATTGACTATTTGATTAAAATCTCTTTGGTAATCAATAATCATTGTATCTAAGGTTTCTCGTCTTGGCATGACGGAAGTAGGGTTTTCTGAGTCGCTTTTTACAACAATAAATACGTAATTACCTTCATTATCAAAGTCAAACTTAGTAATATTATAGCCATAAACAACAAATCTACTCACATCGACTTCTTTGAGGTCAGTAGCAAATCTTCCCTCACTGTCCGTTAAAAATTCTTTGCCTTCGACCATAAATTTTAAGCCTTTGGCGGGGGAATAATCTTCATAATAAGTAGTTACATTGATAACTCCTTGCATAATTTTCTGGACAGTTACACTTTCTTTATTATCTTCTTTTGCTACCTCTTCTGTCTTCTTTTTGGGCATTTTGATATAAACAAAGTCATATTCATCAAATACTTGCATATCTTCTGGGCTTAGTTGCAAGTTATTGACAGTGATTTTGGTCTGCCTACTGATAGGAAATTCTTCGGGCAGGTTCAAGGAAAAAAAGCCACGTGCGTCTGTAACAGCAGGGGATTTTTCATTGGCATCTTTGATAGTAACTTTGGCTCCTTGTACGGCATTTGCATTGTCGCTGACTTGTCCTTGGAAGTAACGAGTGGACTCTTGCATGGTAATAAATAGTTGCCCTTTATCTTGCTTATAACTGTATTCTTTGATTCTATAATGCTTTTTCAGCACAATGACCTCATCGGGATTAGTAATCTTGTTAGGTAGTATTACTTTGAACTGTCCTAACTTATTGGTAGTAACAAAGGCACTACCATCTACAGAAATTTTTGCCTCTGTAATAATGTTGCCTTTGACATCTGTGAGTTTGCCTATTACTGTAAACTCTTGGGCGGAGACACCAAGAGGAAATAATACAGCAAAAATAAAAGAATACAGCCAAATTTTGTTCATAAATGCTAATACAAAAATTCAGATAACCAACTTTAATGTGCTAAATATAAATTTTAATGTAGAATTTTAAAATAGACATCAAAAAAAATTTTGGATTTTTTTTTAAAGGCGATACATTAAAAATGCTTAAAAATTGTTTATCTTGTTTACTATAAAAGAGTTATCACATGATAGGGGGTATATAAGAATATCCAATTTAATTAGTCTTCTGTATAAAATCTGCCAATAGATTACTCCAATCATATACTTTCCAAACGCCTTTATAATCTTTTCTTAATTTGATAAGTCTTAGTTTGTTATCTGCATTGGACTTTATCAATACACGAAATATCTCACTTCCTTCCTTATACATCGCAGGCGGGTTGCGTACAAAATCAAAAGTTATTTCACTTTCGTTTGGTAATGTATAATTCTTTTCAGCCGATGTTCCTGATACATACATATTAAAAAAGTAAGGCTTTTGAGCTAACAAAGACCGAAAAACGGCTAAGTCAGTGATACGTGGTTGAAAGCCATTATAGCTATTCCCTTGAATTAGATATTCTCTGTCTATGGTCATCGTCAGTAGTTTTGTGCCTAATGTATTATCTTTGGCAAAAACCATTAAAGCTACTAAAAAACATACAGCTCCACCATTGGGAGTTTGAGCAACTTGGTCTTTTAAATCGAGAAATTCATCTACATTTTGTGGTAATTTCTTGATTGTAACTGGGGTAAATTCTAAGGTTTGTGCAGAAATTTTGTTACAAAAGCACAAAATCAATGCCGAAACAGTAAAAATAAGTAGTTTCTGTTTCATGGAAAAAGATTTAATGATTAAATAAAAGCATTGTAGTCAAAATAGTATCCTTCTTTGATGATAATGTTAGGATAGACAATATAAGTGTGTATGTAAAGTATGCTTCTTAATTTTATGCAATTTCTTAAAAAAAAAGTACAATTTCATTAAAAAACAAATTTAATTTTTGATAATCTATCCAACTAACAGCCCGAATGAAGACTATCGAGAGTTGCTTATGAAACTTGTATAAGAATACTGAAAATGCAAAATCCTCTCTGATTTATTATCGGAGAGGATTTTTGCAAAAGACTTCATTGCCGCATTTGCTTATTGTACTTCTATAAGTTGTTCATTAGCATTTTTAAAATGGAACTCTGTAACGCCAAGTGAAGAGTCCTGTTGTACTTTAATCCATTTGCGGTACTTCAAAAACCAATTAAATCGGATAGAAAATAGTCCCTTAGTAAAGAAAGCGTGTAAATACGGATGAACTATAAGTGCAATACCCGATTCGTTTTGTTTTGTTAGAATATAATCTAACTTAGATTCTATCTGGTCACCTATTGATATAGATGCTGATATTTTCCCTGTGCCGTTACATGATGGACATTTCTCCATGGTAACAATGTTTAGTTCGGGTCTTACGCGTTGGCGGGTAATTTGCATTAGCCCAAACTTAGTTAGAGGAAGCACAGTAAATTTTGCCCTTTCATTTTTCATTTCTTTCTTGACTTGTTCATAAAGCAGACGCTTATGCTCAGGGCTTTTCATGTCAATAAAGTCGATTACGATAATTCCGCCCATATCTCGGAGTCTTAGCTGTCTTGCTATTTCCGCAGCGGCTTCCATGTTCACATTAAAAGCAGTAGTTTCTTGGTCATTTTCCGAACTTGACTTATTCCCACTATTTACGTCTATGACGTGCAGTGCTTCTGTATGTTCTATGACCAAATACGCCCCACTTCCCAAACTTACGGTCTGCCCAAAGAGCAGTTTCAATTGTTTTTCAATACCATAAGCCTCAAAAATCTTGGACTTGCCAGTATAGTATTTTACGATTTTTTCCTTATCGGGAGCAATGTTATGAATGTAATCTTTGATTTCTTCGGATACATTTTTATCATCAACGATGATAGAGTCAAAAGATTCATTCAGTACATCTCGCAAAAGAGAATTAGCTCTACCCATTTCTCCTATGACTTTGTCGCGAGTTTTAGCCGTTGCAATCTTTGTAACTCCCTTGTCCCATAAGGCAACTAATTCTGTCAAATCTCTGTCGAGTTCTGCTACGTCCTTACCTTCTGCTACTGTCCTAATAATCACACCAAAATTTTCAGGTTTGATAGAAGAAATCAATCGCATAAGACGTTTGCGCTCATTACTGTCTGTTATTTTTTTAGAAACACTCACCGAAGTAGCAAAAGGCACTAACACGATATACCTGCCCGCCAATGATAGTTCGCATGATAATCTCGGTCCCTTGGTTGATATTGGCTCTTTGACTACTTGAACTAAAATCTGTTGATTAGTCTTTAATACATCTGTTAGTTTTCCCAATTTGTCAATCTGTGGCTCCATTTTAAAGTCATTGACCTTGACATTGGGAGTTTTTTTACCTTGATGTAATTTGATGAATTTGTTTAGCGAACGAATATTAGGACCTAAATCCAGATAATGTAGAAAGGCATCTTTTTCATAACCAATATCTACAAAGGCAGCATTCAATCCAGGTACGATTCGCCTCACTGTTCCTAAAAAAATATCTCCGACAATAAAATTATCATCACTACTTTCTTGATGAAACTCGATGAGATTTTTATCTCGTAAAAGAGCTATCCGACCACCATTTTGAGTTACGTTGATAATCAGTTCGTTACTCAATTTATCAGATAGTTAATATGGTTTAACCGCCAAGAAAAATGTATCTCCTTAGCGGTATAACACTAACGAATTTTCTTTTTATGGCGATTTTTTCTCAATCGCTTTTTTCTTTTGTGTGTAGCGATTTTATGTCTTTTTCTTTTTTTTCCGCAAGGCATATCTTTGCTAATTTTAATAATGAAACAAATATTTTGTATAATTATCTTTGCTTATATTTAAAGATAATAGGCTTATTATCAAAACCTTAAAAAAATAGGAATTGTAATAGCTTGCAAAGTTATAAAAAAAATTGATTTTCACATTATTTTCTTTAATCTACGAAAAAAAATCTATTCGCACTCAAGAATATACAGCCTTGCTTATATCTTTATATTCATTTGAACATAAGAATTCTTAAAAAATTAACAAGCAATGAAAATTATTATATCTGATAAAGATGATAAAATTTGAGTTAATAAACAGTATTTTAGAGGATTGACTAATTTGAACATTAATTTTTCTATATTTTTTTGGATTATTCAATTAATTTTTCATTAATTTTAAATTTTAAAGGAATTTAATTAATCCATTAAACTTAAACTTTGCATGACTAAAAAACTACTTCACCACACGTATCTCCTTTTGTTTTGCGTTTTTGCCTTCCTCACTTCTTGCAAGGTAGGTGCGCCGCGTGTGCGTATGGAAACCGAAATGGGCAATATCACCGTAGAGGTCTATCCTGACAAAGCTCCTATTACTGCCACTAATTTCTTAAAATATGTAGAGGACAAACGCTATGACGGAGGCTCTTTTTACAGGGTAGTTCGCATGGATAACCAACCCAACAACAACGTAAAAATAGAGGTGATTCAAGGTGGATTGGATTCTACACTGAAAGAGCGCAGGCTACCCGCCATCGCCCACGAAACTACGGACAAAATAGGTTTAAAACACTTAGACGGTACTATTTCTATGGCAAGGAGCAACCCTGGCACTGCCTCTTCCGAGTTTTTCTTTTGCATTAACGACCAACCTGAACTCGACTTTGGGGGCAAGCGCAACCCCGACGGGCAAGGTTTCGCCGCTTTTGGCAAAGTCATCAAGGGTATGAAGGTAGTCCGACAGATTCAGCAAGGGGCAACGGGTGCGCCGCCAAGAAGTAACGGACAAGCCTTAGATAGGGTTGTGATTATCAAGAAAGTAGTGAGAATAAGGTAAATGAAATACAGAATCTGGAATGAAATAATTACTAATTTTTAATTACTAATTACTTGTATTTCAACGACTTCAAACTATATTAAACAGGAATTAACAATTTCAAATCTGTATTAAAAACTGTAAACTATCAACAATAAACCATTGTATTTCAATAGTTTAAATTTTTATTAAAGCAAACCAACCAATATCAACTTCGCAACAATACTAAACTGTTTTCCTAACTAACAGACTCGTTGTTTTTTACTTTTTAAAATTATAAAATGTTGATTACAAGTATTTTAATTAATAATTCATCATTTATAATTAATAATTCATCATTCAAAAAAATCCTTTTTTTATGAAGCAAAAGCTACTATTGTTTGTATTTTGTGTGTTTGTGAGCCTCTCGTTGCAAGCACAAAGTAAGCTGGTAACAGGGAAAGTTTCTGCCTCCAATGGCGAAACGCTACCTGGGGTTACGGTCTTGGTCAAGGGGACTACCGTAGGCACTGCCACTGACGCAGAGGGAAATTACAAAATCAATGTGCCTGACAATGGAAAATTTTTAGTATTTTCTTTCGTAGGTTTTAAAATGAAAGAAGAAGAAATTGGCGACCGCAGTATTATTAACGTAAGCATGGAGGCTGACGTTATCAATCTGGGTGAGGTAGTTGTAACAGCAAATGCGATTGTGCGTGAGAAAAAAGAATTGGGCTATGCCGTTTCTACGGTGGGCGGGGGCGTATTGCAGGGGTACGTATCACCCAACAATCTGGTACGGTGGGTGGCTCTTCGCGCGTGATGATTCGCGGTGCAAACTCCATTTCCAGTGCCAGTGAACCACTTTTTGTGGTGGACGGAATTCCGATTTCTAACTCCTCTTTTAATAACTCCGAAACCGACATTGTTACAGGTGGGGTGGACGTAGGTAATCGTGCCAGCGACTTGAACCCCGATGATATTGAGAATCTTACCGTTTTGAAAGGAGCGGCGGCTTCTGCAAAATGGGGTGATTGTGATTACCACCAAAAGAGGTAAGTTGGGTGCGAAAAAGATGAATGTTACTTACAATGCTTCTGCACGTGTGGATAACGTTTTTCGCTTACCAGACTTGCAGTCAGAGTATGCACAAGGCAACTTGGGTGTGTATAACAACCAACTTGGCAATGGTTGGGGACCTCGCATTTCAGAAGTTACAGGGCAGGTACGCGACTACAAAGGCGAATTGACAACGCTAAGGGCATATCCTGACAATTGGAAGAACTTTTTTGTAACAGGGCGCACGTTGATTAATAGCATTTCCTTGGACGGAGCAACCGAACAGGGTGATTATAGAGTAGGTTACACCAATTTGCAACAAACAGGTATCGTGCCAAATTCGGAGATGAGTAGGCATACGCTTTCACTGAACGCAGGGAAAAAAATCAGCAATAAACTCACTTCGCGCGTTTGGGTGAACTACGTAAGAACTACCAGCGATGGTCGTCCACAACAAGGCTCTAATACGCCTAACGTATTGACAACCATATTAGTAGGTGTGCCTATGACGGTGGATATGCAAGAATTGAGGGATAATTTGTTTGCGACCTCTGCACAAGCAGTTCCCCCAGGGTGGACAGGCGACTTGGCTCGCTCTATTGACTTGAATGGGGTGCAAAACAATCCTTATTGGGTAACTACTTTTAACCGTTTTACCAACTCGGTCGACAGGGTTTACGGTGGGTCAAGCCTTAGCTATGACGCTACGGACTGGTTTAATATTACGGCGCGTGTAGGTACGGACTTTTTCACAGAAAACCGCCGCTCTGTTACGCGTAGAGGCACAAGAGGTCGTTTGAATGGTCTTTTTGAAACCAACGAAATATTTGAAAGAGAATTACAAACGGACATTATTGGAACTGTAAC
>JALOMS010000596.1 GCA_025455345.1 Thermoflexibacter sp.
GAATTCCCTATGGGACTTACAGGCTGTGTTAAAATTACGTTTTCTACCAATATATCGTCCCAATGGGACTTTAATACTAAGAACGGCTAAAAAAGTTGAATTACTTACATGAGCAAAATGAAAATATATTTTTATTTTTGTAACTCTTTAAAAACCAATTATTTGACACGAATGGTGCGACATCTCGCAAAGTGTCCGATAATTTTACACAATTATTGACTTAAGTATCAAATGAGTTTTTATAACTACATTCAAAATGAAAATGACAAAAAAAATATATAGCATTATCCTGCTACTTGCGGTATGCTTTGCTTGCAATAAAAATGAAGAGAGTGCAGACTTATCTCTTTCATTACAGGGTAATTATAGAATCAGTACGCTACAAATCAATAACCAAACTATTATTCCAACACCAAGTGGCAGACCACCTACTACTGGTATTGTAAATGTAACGCGAACAGCCCAAGATGCGGTCAATATAACAGTTACGCTCTCGGATGCAAATGGCACTCAAAATTTCCCATTTGGGGCGTTCTCACTCAAAAACGAAACAGGTGGAGTCATAGGAATATATAATCCAAGCAATGTTTCTGTGGGTACAGGAAGCAACTCTGAGATTAATTTCAGTGTTTCATTGGGACCTTCTTCCTTCTCCTTAAAAGCCACAAAACAGTAAAAAAATAAGGTTTCTCGCTTTTGACTTTCGCAATGATATGCAAATCATTGATTTGTAAATAGATTGCCGTTTTCTTTATTTTATGACAAGAATATTCTTAGATAAGTACAAAATAAGGATAAAAATTATTTGAATTATCTTTAATAGAATATATGCAAATTCTTGGAAGTTTTGCTTTATTTCGCTTCAAAATTATTCAAAATGAAACATCTGTTTGACCTTCGTTTACTTATTGATTTTTTAGTAAAAAAGCGTAATTACCTCATTATTATTTTTTTAATAGTAAGATTTTCTGAGTTTGTATTGGATTTAGTCAAAGGAGATGGCGACGGGAGTATTACCTCTTTCTATCCTTATATGTTATTGACTACCATCAAGTTAACTCTTTTAATAGGTTTTATATCCTTATCTATTATCAAATATGTAACGTTCAGTTTCCAACCACTTACTGTTTCCTTGCTAAACAAATTACATTTTCCCTTTAAAATATCTTATTTTTTCATACTCACCATCTTATATGTAAGTTTCTCTGTTTATTACAACCAAGGTGGATTTTTAGAGCCAGAATCAGAATTTGGACCATCGGAAAACGGCAGTATAGGTTATATCAGACATTATTTGTCAGAGGATTATTCCTTTTGGAAAAAAATCTTTGATGTCAATATCACAGACAATGGAGCTTTCCAATCGCGTGAATTAAGTTTTGTGATAGATTTTATTGATTGTCAGTTTATTGATTGGTGTGTGGGCTTGGGTATTCCTCATTTTTATTCTCTTTCTTATTACATTTTTCTGGTACTGATGGGCTGGCTTGTCTATCATTTTTGTAGTAAAGTATTCCAATTGCCCACCTTTTTATGTTTATCATTAGTCGTTATTCTATGGACAAGCCCTTGTTTGTTTTTTTCCACCTATTTTTATCGCTCTGCCAAGATAAGCACCTCCTTTTTTATGCTATGGTATTTCATGATGATTTATCAAATTCTTGAAAATAAGGATTATAAAGCCTCCATTTGGCAGAAAGTTTTGCTTTTTATTGTGCCGCTTGCTGTTACTTTCACTGACAGGCAAGGTTTCTTTTTTATGTTGCTTGTCTTGTTATTTTTGGGTTTCCGATGGATTTCTCTACCGCAAAAAAAGACAGCATACTTACTTTTTTCTTGTCTGGGCGCAGTTTTGATTAACCAATTCTATAATGACTACTTAGGTGGAAAACTTATTTTTTATTTTAATGGCTACTACCCCGATTTTTCCTATCAAACAATCCCTTGGAAAATGCTTACAGACTGGTGGAGCTATCAAGACCTAATCTTTTTCAGCAGAGCAACTTATTTACTTTTGCAGGAATGGCGATTACTTTTAGGCAATATTCCTACTTTATTCATGTTTTTATTAGCGATTGCCTTTATTTGGATTTTTGCTAAAAATATTTTTTGGAAAATAAAAAGCCCGAACTCGACCGAGGAAAAGAGTATGCAGGGAATTGCAGGAGCTTTTATGTTGGTATTATTTGTGGCAATCATTATACTTAACTTACTAATGATTATGCGACATCCTGCTATGTACCAAGAGGGTTACTTCAGGCTTTATTACCCCATTCCTGTTACTGTGGTCTTATTTATTATAAGTATGTGGGTAGTTTACATTGTAAAAAAACATGAACTATTGAAAATCAATGTTTTATATTTTATAGTTTTACTCATTACCCTAAGTAACGTGTTTGCTCTATCCGAGCATGATACTTTGATTAGAAGCAAAATTGCACCACGAGAGCGCAGAATGAGAGAAACACCTGTTTTTCTGGAAGGTTTACGAAACTTAAATAATCCTAATTATCAAATTTCTGATTCTTTGGCAAACAGACCTATTTTTAAGTTTTTCAAAGAAAGACACACCAAAAAATAGAGAATAACTTGCCTCTCTTTGGGCTTTTGCAATTATATGGATGAGAACCGTATTTTATGCTAATAAAGGTAATGAGAGGATATAGGACTTTTATCAAATACGTATAAGATTTCCAATAGTTTTCCTAATTTTGGCATTCAAACAAGGTATAAATACATTCTTACAATTAATAATATGCAATTTGAAAATTTGCTTTGGGAAGTAAAAGAGGACATACTCTTACTGACTATTCATCGCCCTTCTAAGCTTAATGCGCTTAATCAATCTACTATGCACGAAATCAGCACTGCCTTTGATGCTATTTACCAAAATGACAGCATCAAAGGGGTGATTCTTACTGGCTCTGGAGAAAAAGCCTTTGTAGCGGGAGCGGATATTTCAGAGTTTATTGGCATGGATAGCTCCAATGCTAAATCTATGGCACAGAGAGGGCATGAAGTATTCTTTAAAATAGAAAACTGCCCCAAACCTGTGATTGCCGCAGTCAATGGGTTTGCTTTGGGGGGAGGATGCGAGCTGGCAATGGCTTGCCACATTAGACTTGCCGCCGAAAATGCACGATTTGGACAGCCTGAAGTAAATCTGGGCATCATACCTGGTTATGGAGGAACGCAAAGATTGACGCAATTAGTTGGCAAAGGCAAAGCCTTAGAACTAATGATGACCGCAGACATCATAGACGCTAAGGAGGCTTTGCTGTGGGGCTTGGTAAATCATGTGCTTCCTTTGGCAGAACTTATTCCTAAGGCTTTGGAGATGTTGAGTAAAATCAAACAGAAAGCCCCTATTGCTATTGCTCAAGTCATCCGCTCTGCAAATGCTTCATACGCTGATAATGGATATGATATTGAAGCTGATGCCTTTGCCAAATCTGCGGCAACAGAAGATTTCAGCGAAGGAGCAAATGCTTTTTTAGAGAAAAGAAAGGCAAACTTTCAAGGGAAATAGAAGAAATTTTATATTTCAAAAAATAGACCT
>JALOMS010000058.1 GCA_025455345.1 Thermoflexibacter sp.
TTTAGATAGGGGCGAAAGAACGATTTAATTTGCTCACTTACTTATTGTAAATACATTGCAATGATAATAGGGCTTAAAAATTACAGTCTTTGCCACCTCTATAAGGAGTTGAACGTTTATTGGGTACTTATTTATCTTTTATGAAAACTATCCACTGAAAATTTTTGCTCAACTGCTTAATTCTTACCAACTATATCAGAACTAATTAATAACAATATTATCAAAAAATTATTGAATTAAAATACTTTGATTAGAAGTATTTTAATTTTTTTGACCGTTTGCCAATAAATAAGTATATATCTGCCCTTATCTGACTTAATTCGTTGAAAAACAATCTATTTGCCTAAATCGGAGTATTGAAACAGACAATATAATTTTATTTTCCTTTGCCGTTTCAAAAAAATAATGTCTATTTGAAAGGTTCTATACTCCGACTATTTTTTTATAATTCCTTCTTTTTTAATGCTTCTACGGCATAGTTAGCGGCTCTTGCGGTCAAAGCCATGTAAGTCAGAGAGGGATTTTGAGTAGAAGTAGATGTCATACAAGCACCATCTGTTACAAAGACATTTTTACAAGCGTGCAATTGATTCCATTTGTTGAGTAAGGAGGTTTTGGGGTCTTTACCCATTCTTACACCACCCATTTCATGTATGTCCAATCCTGGGGCTTGTTTGGAATCGGAAGTACGGATATTTTTGAAGCCTGCTTTGGTAAACATTTCTGTCATTTGCTCAAAAAAGTCTTTAATCATTTTTTCATCATTATCATCATAATCCACAGATATTTTTAGCTGTGGTATTCCAAAAGGGTCTGTTTTTGAGTTATCTAAAGCAACATAATTACTTTCTTTGGGAATGGTCTCACCCATGATGTGAGAGCCTACCCCCCAATTACCCAATTTGGGATTTAATAAATTGGCTTTTAGTGTTTCTCCTATGCCATTTCTATCTTGGTAAGTCCATCTTCTTGCACTAAAACCTGCGGCATATCCTCTTAAGAAATCAGTTTCTTGTTTAAACACATTGCGGAATCGTGGGATATATCCACCAGCAGGTTGCTTTCCTTTGGTCGTCAAGTCCAACATTCCATCATACTCTGCATTGATTCTGGCGCGATAAATATGGAAAGCTATAAACTTACCCAATAAGCCATTGTCATTGCCCAATCCGTTAGGGAAACGATTGGATTTGGAATTGAGCAAGATTAGATTGGTATTAAGTGCGGCGGCATTGACGAAAATGATTTTGGCATAATATTCTGTCATTTCTTTGGTTTCAGCATTGATTACTCTTACGCCCGTTGCCTTCCCTTTCTTTTCATCATAGATGATAGAATGAACTACGCTATCTGGCTGTAGGGTCATTTTTCCTGTTTTTTGCGCCCAAGGGATAGTTGAGGCATTACTACTAAAATACCCACCAAAAGGACAACCGCGCTCGCAAATCGTACGATTCATACAAGGATTGCGCCCTTGTTCGGCAAAAATAGGTCTGGACTCTGTAATATGCGCTTTCCTTGCAATAATCAGGTGGCGATTTTTATAGTTTTTTGCAAGTTGCTCTTTAAAATGTTTTTCCACACAGCTTAACTCAAAAGGGGGTAAGAATTCTCCATCAGGAAGCTCATCTAAACCATCTTTATTACCAGAAACCCCTGCAAAAGTTTCTACATAGCTATACCAAGGGGCTAAATCATCGTAGCCAATAGGCCACTCTACCGCATATCCATCTCTGGCGGGACCTTCAAAGTCGTACTTGCTCCACCTTTGGACTTCTCTCGCCCACAGTAAGGATTTTCCACCTACTTGGTAGCCCCTAATCCAATCAAAAGGTTTTTCCTGAATATATGGATGTTCGGCATCCTTGACAAAAAATTGGGTAGTTCCCTCATAAAATGCGTAACACTTGCTGATAATAGGGTTTGCTTCTTTGACCTCTAAGGGAAGTTGTCCTCTATGCTCAAACTGCCAAGGGTTCATGGTACTGGTAGGATAGTCTGAGATGTGTCTGACATTGCGCCCACGCTCTATTACTAAGGTCTTTAATCCTTTGCCTGTCAGCTCTTTGGCTGCCCATCCTCCACTAATACCCGAACCTATGACTATAGCATCAAAAGTATTTTTCTTAATAACATCTATGTTAAAATTTGTCATTGTTTTTCTAAGATTTAAAATTTTTCAAAAATAGCGGGGTTAATTAATTGATAAACAATAAAATAACTATTTTTTATCCATTGACAGGTACGCAAGGCTGGAATTTGCCTGGAATCATTTTATAATCATAGTATTTTACCATGATTAGTTCTGAGCTAAGATAGCCTTGTATGGTCAGATTTTTGGCAAGATCATAAAACTTGCTTAATTCATGGTTTTTATCATTTTCTAATTGTTGCAAAACCTCTATACGCTGGGTAGGGGTACATTCTGCAAAAGATTTGCTATAATTATTCTTTGTTAATTCGTCCAGTTGTCCGATGCCCTTTTGGAAGGCATCTCGTGAGTTTTTGTCTAAGCAATCTGCTACGATTTTTTGGATAAATTGATGAACGCCAAGCTCTTTGGCTCCTGGCGTATCCGTCTGGGGGATAAAGGCTTCTACCAATTCTGCTAAAGTATTTTGCGTTTCGAGAGGTAGCTTTAGTCCGTGTTGGACATCTTTTGCCTGCCAGCCATTTGCCCAAGAAGGCAGTGTAATGAAGCTACCTATCCCTATACTCAAATATTTTAAAGATTGTCTTCTTTTCATTTTCTTACAAATAATTGTTTTAACTAATAAAAAATCATGGGAGTATCAATAGTTGGAATAAAGGTAACAACAAAAGTTTAGAAAAAAATTGAAGAGGATAAAAAAATTATGAGAAGAACATTTTTTATCTTTCTTCAGTTGTAATGTGCTTATTTCCAGCAAATTCTTTGAGTTTGAGGGTAAAATAGAAGGTACAACCACGCCCTAACTCGCTTTCTATCCAGATTTTTCCTCCATTTTTTTCTATAAATTCCTTACAAAGGATAAGTCCCAAGCCAGTACCTTTTTCTCCTTCAGTGCCTAAAGTGCTAAAATTGGAATTTATTGAGAATAGTTTTGCTTGTTTTTCCTTGCTAATACCCATTCCTGTATCTTTGACAGAAATGAGTAATTGGTTATCTTGAGGAGTTGCTACAACGGAGATAGTTCCTCCATTAGGGGTAAATTTGATGGCATTATCGTAAAGATTTCGGAATATAATGCGTAAGTGGTTACTATCCGCACAGACCACAGAACCTTTAGGGACTTGATTGTGAAGTGAGATGTTCTTTAGTTTTGCCACTACTTGGAATTGTTTGGTTGTATGCTCTACCGTATCAAAAACATCTATGGTATTCTTTTGCGAATCCTCGTTTCTAATCTGATTCTTTGTCCATTCCAATAGGTTAGTGAGCGTAAAATCCATGCTATTAAATTGCTTAGTCAGCTCGTCTTTGATAAAAGTCAGCTCTTCTGTATTGAGCATAGATGGGTCTAAGATGTCTATGGTATTCCTCAAAGCGGCAACGGGGTTGCGAAGGTCATGGGCAATAATAGAAAAAAGTCTATCTTTGAGTTTATTCATTTCTTGTAGCTGTTCGGCTTGGAGTTTTATTGCCTTATTTTGCTCGTCTATCTCACTATTTTTCTTTTCCAAATCTATTTTTTGAAAGGCTAAAAGGCGGTTTGCATGCCATTGTTTTTGCCTACTCTGGAATAGTTTAAATGCTAAAATAGAAATCAAAAATACTAAACCCAAAGCCCCATAAATCCAATTCAAAAACATTTCATTTCTGGCTACTTGGAATTCATTTTCTTTGGCAAGAAGGGCTATTTCTTTTTTATTTTTCTCTGCCTCAAATTCGTATTCCAATTTATTGATTTGTATTCTTTGCTCCGCCGCAAAAGTGCTGTCTTTGGCTATATTATATATATCATTGAAATCCAATGCTTTATTATAGTCTTTTTTAGAGCGATAAAGGTTTACCAACGCTCGGCTTGCATCTTGGAGTATCTCTGGAGTTTTGATTTGTTGGGCGATTTTTATGGCTTTGAGCAAGTGTGGTTCTGATTCTACAAGATTATTCTTTATCAAATATACCTCCCCTAAGCCAAGATGATTGAAGGCAATCTGCTGTTGGATTTGGGCTAATTCTGCTTTTTGAAGTGCTTCTCCGTAATGTTTGAGTGCCAAATCATACTTTCCTTGCTTGGTATATACCTTCCCTACGATATGCCGACTGATAGACGAGTGATAATTATCACCTACGGATTCTGCCATTTTTACTCCACGAAGCGCGTAGCCCAAAGCCTTTTCGTAATCGCCAGTATTTTCGTATAACCATCCTAAGTTGCTTAGATTGACCGCCATAGCGGCTGTATTTTGGTTGCGTTGGGAAATAGAAAGGGCTTGAAAAGTATATTCGAATGATTCTTTGTATTTTTTCTGTAAGCGTAAGAGATAGCCAATGTTATTGAGTGCGCTCGAAATCCCTTTTTCATCTTTGAGTTCTTCAGCTATTTTTAAGGACTTGAAATAATACTCTAAACCTTGGGCGTGACGACCTTTGACCGAGTAGGCTATTGCTATACGGTTATATGCTCTGCCTATTCCTTTACGATATTTGAGTCTTTCGGCTAATGCTAAGCCCTTTTGGGCAAAAAATAACGTTGAGTCAGGATAGGATTGATAGTAGCGATATGCCAAATCTATCAATAATTCTACCTTGACTGTGTCTTGTTGGGGATACTTGCGAATCTCATTGTGTAAGCTATCAATTTTTGCTTTTTGGGCAAGAACAGATAGCTTACCACAAGTAAGTAACAAAATAAATAAAATTAAATAACGCATGAATTTACTATCAAATACATAAATGTTAGGTAAATCAGTCAAAAGTTTTAGTGATTTTATCTACTACTATTCCGCATGTAACCAAGCCTTCTTTGCACGTAATTCTTCTTGAGTTTCTACTACATCTGGGTCAGGTACACAGCAATCTACGGGGCAAACTGCCGCACACTGAGGTTCTTCATGAAAACCTATACACTCGGTGCATTTGTCACTGACAATATAATAAAACTCATCAGAAAAAGGCGGCATTGCTTGATTGCCGTCTATGGAAGACCCATCTTCTAATTCCAAAGTTTTTAGTTTGGTACCGCCTGCCCATGTCCATTCTACGCCTCCCTCATAAATAGCAGTATTAGGGCATTCTGGTTCGCAGGCACCACAATTGATGCATTCTTCAGTTATCATTATAGCCATATTACTTCTGGATTTTAAGTAAATTTTGTTGTTTTTGTGAGTTAAATAAAAGTTATAAGACTTCCAGCGACCTTATAAATCTTTTAGACAACAAAGTTACTAATTTTAATGTTCAAAAAAAAATTTGCTATCACTTGAATTTTTATATGTACGCACATAATCCATCATCTCCTACCTTAAAAAATTCACTGAATTTGCAACGCTTCTATCATAAACCTTCGTATGAATAGATGTCCAAATTAAAATGATACTGTCAAGATATGCAAGTAGATAATAATGAATAGAACACGCTAAAGCATATTTTACAATCAAAAAAGAAAATTAATCTATAATTTAATCAATACTTATTGTATGAAAACACCCTATTACCTCATTTTTTGCCTACTGCTTTTGCTTTTGTTAGGAGCTTGCGGTGGTAATTTTGAAATAAGGAATCGTATCTCGGAATATGACCCTATCTATTTGGAAAAAAACAATTTGAAAAATTCAGTATATTTTTCTACTACTACGGTGGATTTGCAAGATTTGGGGAAGATTTATACCAAAGGCAATCTGCTATTTGTGAATGAAAAGTATAAAGGGGTGCATATTTTTGATAATCAAAATCCTGCTACACCGCGCAAACTTGGCTTTATCTATATTGCTGGAAATGTGGATATTGCGATTAAGGACAACACGCTTTATGCGGATAATACGACAGATTTGGTAGTGATTGACCTGAGTAGCTTACCTAATGAAGTGCGTTTGGTGAATCGCAAGGAAAATGTATTCCAAGAAATGAACATCACTCCAGATGGTATTTCTTTCCAAAATCCTTTTAAGGATAAAGTAGTAATGGGGTGGAGAAAAAGAACAAAATAAATGAATGAACTATGAAAAAGAAACATTATTTTTTTAAAAGTTTGATGATAGCTATTTTGCTATGGAGTTTGTACGCCTGTACAAAGGAAGGCTTTTCAGACGCAGGAGGAAGTACGGGCAAAGGTGGCTCTCTGGCTCGTTTTGCGATTGTGGGAGATTATTTATACACAGTGGACAATACAAGTTTGCGAGTTTTTGATATAAAAAATAAAGTTGAACCACAATTTATTGGCTCTCAAAATTTAGGATTTGGCATAGAAACTATTTTCCCCTATTCCCGAAAGCTATTCTTAGGGGCAAATGATGGAATGTACATTGTAGATATAGATAAACCCAACGAGCCTAAAGTTCTTTCTATTTATAGGCACATTATGAGTTGCGACCCCGTGGTAGTGCAAGGGAACTATGCGTATGTAACCTTGCGCTCAGGCACTCCTTGTCAAAGAGGTGCTAATCAGTTAGATGTCGTAGATATTAGCAACCTTAGTGCGCCCAAATTAATGGCTAATTACCCCATGAGTAATCCCATAGGCTTGGGCGTAGATGGCTCGCAACTATTTGTGTGTGATGCTGGACTAAAAGTTTTTGACATTGACCAAGAGAAACCATTTCAACTTACTGAAAAACAAAGAATTAATATTAGCAATGCCTTTGATGTGATTCCTTGGTATGGACGCTTGTTAGTAATAAGTAGTGATGGACTTTATCAATACAGTTACTTAGAAAACAAAATGAACTTGATTAGTAAGATTCCTATCGTCAGAAAGTAATGCTAATTAATTAAGGGCAACTCCTAAAGCAAGCCCAATTTTAAAATAAATACCTTGTTCGTATGGATTAATTACTATCAAATGTGGCACACTACGCACATAATCATTGAGAGGAATCAATATACCAGAACCTATAAACATATCTATCACAAAGCGAGAACGTAAGCTAAGTTCTTGTAAACCAAATACAAAACCAAAAGAGGCGGCACTTGCAAAAGTGTTGTCTCTTTCTGTAACAGACTGCTCGACGGGTGGAGTGCCTGTATAGAGCAGATAAGAGATATTTTTATAAAGATTGATGTGTTTGTATTGGAGGAAAGGAGCGATATAAGTCCCTTTGCGAGATTCATTAAATTTCCGTAAATAAAAACGCTTTTGTAACTCCATCTTTACCCCATTAAATCCATCATAAAATTCGTAATAATAAGGCTTAGTTGCCAAATAATATCCTGCCGTAAATCTCCACGAATGGCGTTTTATATTTGATTTCTCAAAATTTATCTCCATGCCATTGCCAAAAAGAGCTAAAGGATTCATGGTCAATATCATTTTTCCAGAGAATCTGGCGGTATCAATGATAACAGTTTGGCAATGTGCCTTTTTATTCGCCAAGAGAATACTCAACAATAAAAACAAATAATAATGCTTAAACATAGGAATAAAAACTAATGAATTAGAATGATAAGAAATTTTTTATCTGTCAAAACAGATACGAGTATTCTTGTATAGGCGTGGCACTGAAGAGCTATAAATTATGAATTATTAATTAATAAATTATTTTAATATATTGATAATCAATGTTTTGATTAATAATTATTATATAAACTAATTTTTTATTGCTACGTATCTAAAATAATAATGTAAAAAATAAAAAGCACAGATTCCAAAAAATCTGTGCCTTTTATTTTCAATAATTGTATCTTGCTGATTTTGAATTACATATTATTAATTATTTCATTAGCAAAAGCGGAGCATTTGACCTCTGTCGCATCTTCCATGAGGCGAGCAAAGTCGTAGGTAACTTTCTTAGAGGCAATAGCGGCTTCTAAACCTTTGTAAATCAAGTCTGCCGCTTCCTGCCAACCCATATACTCAAGCATCATTGTGCCTGAAAGAATGACAGAACCCGGATTTACCTTGTCCATACCTGCATACTTCGGAGCCGTGCCATGAGTAGCTTCGAATATCGCATGACCCGTCTTGTAATTGATATTCGCTCCAGGAGCTATGCCTATTCCACCCACAATAGCCGCCAAAGCGTCAGAGATATAATCTCCATTCAAGTTAGGTGTTGCAATCACAGAATACTCTGCGGGGCGCAAAAGTATTTGTTGTAAGAAAGCATCTGCAATAGAGTCTTTTATCATTACTTTGCCTTTGATTGCGCTGTCTGCAGCGGCTTGTCCTTCTGTTTTTACGATTTTGTCGTACTCCTCCCAAGTGATTACTTGGTCACGAAACTCTCTCACCGCAATTTCGTAACCCCAAGTTTTGAAAGCACCTGAAGTAAACTTCATAATATTGCCTTTGTGTACCAGAGTTACAGATGGGAGTTTTTGAGCAATCGCATATTCAATCGCAGACTTTACTAATCTTTCAGTGCCTTGCTTAGAAATAGGCTTAATACCGATAGAAGAAGTTTCTGGGAAACGTATTTTCTTCACACCCATTTCATTGAGCAAGAAATTAATCATCTTATCACATTCGGGAGTCCCTGTCATAAATTCTACCCCAGCATATACGTCTTCGGTATTTTCGCGGAAAATCACCATATTGGTCAAGTCAGGACGCTTTACGGGCGAGGGTACGCCTTGGAACCATCTCACAGGGCGCACACAGGCGTAGAGGTCGAGTTCTTGGCGCAAGGTTACATTCAAAGAGCGAATCCCACCGCCTACGGGCGTAGTCAAAGGTCCCTTGATACCTACCAAATATTCTCTAAATGCAGTTAAAGTTTCTTCTGGTAGCCAATTGTTGAGCATTTTGAAGGATTTTTCGCCAGCAAATACTTCTTTCCATACAATTTTACGTTTGCTACCGTATGCCTTAGCTACTGCGGTATCAAAGACTTTTACGGATGCTGCCCAAATGTCAGGTCCCGTTCCATCACCCTCGATGAACGGAATCACAGGCATATCAGGAACTTGTAACTTTCCAGTAGAATCAATCGTGATTTTTTGTTCGCTCATTGCTATGTTATTTGAATTGTTAGAATGGTAAAATTTTTTTTAGTGGGGTTAAAATTAGAATAAAATTGAGATAACTAAAAATTTGACAAAAAAAAACCCTTAAACTTTGAAATAATACTTATAGTATCACAAAGTCTAAGAGGTAATATCGTCGCAAATCAGCAAATACCAAGATTACTTTACTTCTTCTGTTTGGAGGGTTTGTCTATAAATAGCTCTCAAACGCACGTTTCTATCTCTGACAGAAGGCTTCTCGTAAGCTGTCCTTGAGCGCAATTCTCTCAATACGCCAGTTTTCTCGAATTTCTTTTTGAATCTTTTTAATGCTTTATCAATGGATTCGTTTTCTTTAACACTAATAACTATCATATTTTGAATAAGTAAGAATTTTAAAATTGCACAATTTTAATTTTGGACTGCAAATTTAATGATTTTCTAAAAAAAAGAAAGTTCTCTTGAAAATTAATTTTCAAAAGAACTCCATTTTGATAAAAATACAGAAAATTATTAGAAGAAAAATTGTTCTTTGACGATTTTACCATCTTTGACTTCATATACGCAGATTTCTGATTCTGTTCTTCGGGCTTGTCCTTTGAAGGTTACATCCATAGACATCATCACAGAGAAAAAATCACCCGCTACCAATGGCTCGGAAACCGAGCCTCCATGATAGGCTTCTAACATTTCACCAAACATCTCAGCCTTTTGTAAAAGTGCTTCTAATCCTTTAGTTTCTCTGACAGGAGAGATTTCTGGCTCTATCGCTACCGCATCATTACTAAACAATTCCTTGTAAGCCTGTACATTCTGACCAATGCGGCATAACTCTACCAAGCGATTGGCAATTTCTTGAGTAGTCATAAAAATATTTTTTTGAGATAAGAAAAAATAAAAATATAAAAAGTAAAGTAAAATCGAAGTAAAAAGGCTCGGAGTTGTTTCGTGAGCAAAAGTAAGAAAATCTTTCTTGTAAAATCAATTTATCAACTACTTTTACTAAAAAATTAACTCCTATTTTCATGCCTCATTATATTATTCAAGAATACGGCACTATTTACCCCCAAAGTAATTACGCATACAACGATATTACTTTTGATAGAATTTGTGTGCCTGTTCCTGCCTTTGAGGTTTTAAAAAGTATAGCCACAGAAAATACAGAAAACCGAGTAAATCAAGTAATTACTTTTCATAAAAAAGGCGGTAAGGAATATTTGCAAGTGAAAAACTTTGTGGGTGTGATAGAGATTGGTGGTGGTTTCTGTTTGGAAATATTACCTAAAATATACCCATACACAGACATAAAGACAAGTAAGAGAATACTGATTACTATGCTTCGTTCCTTGCCAAATCTGCCTTTTATTGCCTTGCAAGAAGCTCACTTACAAGAAGATAAATCTTTGTCTTTATTAGATATTTTTGTAAAACAATTTTTGAAAGAAATAGAAGAAATCCTAAAAATAGGTTTGAAAAGTGATTATATTGTTCAAGAGGAAGCCCAACCGTATTTGCAAGGCAAAATTATCATTGGAGAAGACCTCAAACGCAAACTCACCCAACCAGAACAGTTTTATATACAATTCCAAGCCTTAGTGAGCGATACTCCCTCTAACCGACTGATAAAAAGCACTTTAATCAAATTAGAAAAGTTGCCCATATTTGCTACAAAAATCAGAGAGTTATTATTTGCCTTTGACCATATCGCTATTTCTACTAAGATAGAGTCAGATATTGTTTTGATGGAAAAAGATATAAAATCTTATAAATCAATTTATTATGAGAAAGTATATTGGTGGATTCGGCTTTTTTGGGAGGAGCATGCTTGGACTCTTTTTCATGGGGACAACATAGGTTTTGCTTTACTTTTTCCTATGCAGAGAGTTTTTGAAATGTACATTGCCAATGAGATAAAAAAGAAATATCAGCACCTTTACAAGGTCGTAGTACAAGAAAAAAAACTTTTTTTGATAGAATCGCCCCAGCCGCTATTTGGCTTACAACCTGATATTGTCTTAAAAGATTCTCAAAATCAGGCTGTTGCTATTGTAGATATGAAATGGAAACTATTAAATGAAAAGAAAAGAAACTGGGGCGTAGAGGCAGGAGATATTTATCAAATCTATGTATATGGACAAAAGTATGATTGTAAGCAGATGATACTTATATTCCCTCAAAATGCTGATTTTCAGGAAACTAAAACTATATTTTTTGACACAAAGCAAGAGAAAAAACTACAAATATTTGCATGGGAATGGGAAAAAGACTTAGCAATCATTCCGAGCGATACTCCTTGACTATCAGTACGGAAGGCAGTCGGTCTATCCACTCTACCTCCTCTACATCTACTATCAATTGCCAATAATCCAAACTCATAATGACCAAATCTATTCCATCAAAAACTGAAGCTAAAAAGTTTTCTTTTTGGACAATTGCTACCGATTGGGGAGGAATATCAGGATTAGCTAAAAACTTTGCTACTTCCTTGTATAGCTTCCCATCATGTACAATCCTCACAAGATAAGTAATATTGTCCAAAAATCTCTTGGTAAGTTCTAAAAGATGTAGGTCTTCTTCCGTATCTAAAAAAAGCGTGATTTTGTTAGCCGTATAAAACCCTCGCTCTACGAATACAGCCACAGGACACTCCGTATAAGAGAGGATATTTCTTACCGTGCCGCCTAACTTGTCCTTAGAAAACAAAGATTTTGCACTTCCTACGATAAGCATATCGTATCCGCCCTTGTTTGCTGTATTGGCGACTTCCCTGCCTACGTCCTCGCTGACTTTGTACTTAGTTTGTATAGTCAGCCCCATCTGTGCGGCTGTTTCTTTGACAGGCTCGAAAGATTCCTTCTCAAAAGTAAGGGCATCTATTTGACTTAGTTGTGTACTTGGGGTAAGGTGTAAGGCAGTGATTTCTACTTGTTTGCTTATCTTATAGGTAAACTGCGAAACAAGCTCTAAAAGTTTACTTCCCATCTGAGCGGGACCAAAGGAGATGAGGATTTGATAAGCATTACTTTGAGGTTTTGAGATGATTGGAGGGCGATATTTGCTAAAAATGTAATTGATTAAATCTACACTGGGTCCTGTCATGAGAGTAGTAAAAACAGCCATTAGCACCATCATAGAAAATATTTCTGGACTTAGTACCCCCAAATCATAGCCTATATTTAATATGATGAGTTCCATCAATCCCCGCGTATTCATAAATACTCCGAGCATCATACTTTCTTTCCAAGATTGTCCTAAAAGTTTGGCAAAGGTAGTAGCACCTATGAGTTTGCCAGTAATAGCCACAATAATAATCAACAAACAAGTCAATAAAAGAGAGCTATCTTTCAACAAGCCGATTTCTGTTCTCAACCCTGTAAAGACAAAAAATAGGGGTAATAATAATACCAAGCTGACATCTTCTATTTTTTCTGTCAAGATTTTCTTAAAATTAATGTCATTGGGGATAATAGCCCCAGCGAGGAAAGCCCCAAAAAGTGCGTGAATGCCTATGATTTCGGTGAGATAAGATGAAACTAATAAAACAATAAAGAAAAAAGCAACTACATTCTTGTTCACTGCTTCTTTAGAGGCATAGATTGCGCTGACTTTGTAAAGTAAAGGGCGTACCGCATAAATCATCAAGATTACATAAATAATTGAAAATAAAATAGTGAAAAATGCTCCTACGATAGTGCCTGCCTTGACAATCGCGATGACAACGGCTAATAAACACCATGCCGTTACGTCGTCCGTAGCGGCACAGGTAATTATCATTGTCCCCAAAGGAGTTTTGGCAAGTTCTTTTTCTTGAATGATGCGCGCCAATACAGGAAAAGCAGTAGTACTCAAGGCAATACCCA
>JALOMS010000597.1 GCA_025455345.1 Thermoflexibacter sp.
ATGGGCTTGATTTCCAACGTTATGGTCTTAGCGAGAGTTTCTGGTTATTGGCAAGAAATCATCTTAGGACTAATACTCATCAGTGCGATATGGTTCGATATTGTGATTCAAAAAGCAAAAACATCTCAACCTATCAAAATACCTAAAATAGCAACAAGCATAATCATTGTATTTGCATTGATTACTTTCGCCCTTTTTTCATGTGAAGCCCCCCCAAGAGACCAAGTTAAAACAAACAAAATAGAAAAAAATATTGCTGATTTTGAAATGACAGAAGCTACTGCCGAAGAAGAGTATGTCATGGTTACTACCGCAAGCAGTTTGCCTTTGTACGTTGCTCACGACCAAAAAGCTTTTTTGGAGTGGGGAAAAGTCCGTGGAGTAAAAGTAAGCATAGTAGGACCTACGGAGTGGGATATTCCAGGGCAGGTAGAAGCGATAGAGCAGGTAATTGCTACCAAACCCGCAGGATTACTCATCAATGGAACAGACTTAGGCATCGCCAATGCAATTAATAAGGCAGTAGAGGCAGGCATTCCTACGGTAGTGTATGATTCAGATGTGCCAAGCAAAAGAGATTGTTTTTTAGGCTCAGATTGGTATATGATGGGCTACAAGCAGGGAGAAGCCATAGGCAAATTGGCAGGGGGCAGAAAAGGCAAGGTAGCAGCCGTAGGCATTTTGGGCATGAGTAACCAAGAAAATGGTTTTAGAGGTTTGCAAGATGCCCTAAAAAAATTTCCTAATTTACAGTTTTTAGGCAAATACGAAACCCACAACACCATAGAAGAAACCGCCAAAGTAACTTCTGACCTCATCAGTAGTTATGCAGACTTAGTAGCTGTGGCGGGATTTACCTCCGAAACGGGACCTGGGATAGGCTTGGCAATCAAAGAAATGAATAAAATAGGAAAAGTCATAGGAACGAATGTCGATTCAAGTGAACTATTGCTCAAGTTGATGCGAGAGGGCGTTTTGCAATACTTAGTCGACCAAAAAAGAGAAACTTTTATATGGTATGGAGCGCAATTCCTCTATGACAAAGTACATAATGTTCATGCCTTTCCAAAGTCTTACTTGCGCGGAGGCGTAGATGCGCTCCCTTATTCTGTGAATACAGGCATCGTAGAAATTACACCTGAATTATTAGATAAAATACAATAAAATTATTGATTTCTTATTAGATTCATTTTGTGATTGATAATCTATATTTGTAAATACAAATCAGATAATACCATGAAAAAACACAAACTTCTATTATTTATACCATTGACTTTCATAATCTTAGGACTGACTTCAGTAGAAACTAAAGATGAGAAAATAGACACTACAGCCTATGAAAATCGCCTCAAAAGGCAAGGCTGGGTCGACTCAGTCTTTACTACGCTTAGCCAAGATGACAAAATTGCTCAATTGTTCTTTGCTCCAGCCTATTCTAATAGAACTAAAGCAGACGAGGATGCGGTAAGTAACTTGGTTAAAAAATATCACATAGGAGGGTTAGTATTTTTTCAAGGAACACCCACCAAACAAGCAGAACTTACTAATCGCTATCAATCAGAAGCAAATGTACCTCTGATGATAGCCATGGATGCCGAGTGGGGAATAGGTATGCGTCTGGACAGTACGATAAGTTTCCCTTATCAGATGGCTTTGGGAGCGGTACAAGAAGATGATTTGATTTATGAAATGGGAGTAGAAGTCGCAAAACAGTTCAAAAGAATAGGCATGCACATCAACTTTGCTCCTGTGGCTGACGTAAATAACAATCCCAATAACCCCGTCATCAATTATCGTTCTTTCGGAGAAGACAAAGTCCAAGTAGCTAAGAAAGCATACGCTTATATGAAAGGTATGCAAGACAATGGATTGATTACCAGTGCAAAACATTTCCCTGGACATGGTGATACAGATGTGGACTCACATTACGGCTTACCTATTATCAAACATGACAAAGAAAGGTTAGAGAATATAGAATTATACCCCTTTAAAGAACTAATAGCGAAAGGAATCAATGGTATGATGGTAGCCCACATGAACATTCCCGCGCTGGACAATACACCTAACCTACCTACTACGCTTTCTTATCCTGTGATTACTAATCTTTTAAGAGAACAGTTAGGATTCAAAGGTCTAATCTTTACTGATGCGATGAATATGAAAGGAGTTACAGCACATCACCCTGCTGGGGAGGCTGAAGTCAAGGCTCTTTTAGCAGGAAATGACATTATGGAACTTGCCGAAAATATCCCTAAAGCCATAGAGGCTATCAAAGAAGCTATCAAAAAAGATATTGTCAAACAGGATTATTTGGATGCCAAATGTAAAAAAGTGCTTACTGCAAAGTATGATTTAGGGTTGAACAATACACAAAAAATTAGCCAACTTGCTAATTTGACGCAAGACCTTAACAATGAAAAAGCCAAAGAATTAAATCAAAGACTTTCGGCAGCAACATTAACCGTGTTAAAAAACGAACAGAATTTACTTCCTTTAAAAAATAGTGAACGTCAAAAAATAGCAGTAATTTCCATAGGAGCTACAAATATTACCAAATTCCAAAGCAAAGTAAGTGAGTTTGCCAAAGCGGACAATTTTACGCTATCTGTCAATGCCTCAAACAAGGAAATCAAGAAAATAAAAAATCAACTTAAAAAGTTTGACATTTTGTTGGTAGCCCTGCATGATACACAGCGCAGACCTAACAACAAAGTAGAATACTCCTTAGACTTACAAAACTTTGTAGGGGAACTCATGCAGGACACAAAGTCTGTAATCACTATACTCAAAAATCCTTATACCTTAGCAAAATTTAAAAATTGCGATAAGGCAAAACAGATGATTATGATGTACTATGACAGCGAAAATGCACAAATAGCAGCCGCTAACTTCATATTTGGTAAAGGGTCAGCCAGAGGTAAAATGCCCATTACCATAGGAGGATTTAAAGCACAAGACGGGATACAAATTGGCTTATAAAAAAAGGGAGAAATATATTAACAAAATCACACAAATAGATGATTATTTGTGTATTAAACTAACTTGAACAAATATGACAAATCGTAGAGACTTTTTAAAATCAACTTCTTTGATAGGAGCAGGAGCTTTGCTTGCGCCTTACCTATCTGCCATGCCTTTTTTTAAAGGCTCGCCTAACGAAAAGGTCGTGATTGGCGCAGTAGGCACGAATAGCAGAGGCTTTTTTGTGGCACGGATGTTTGCCAAATTGCCCAATGTAGAAGTCGGCTTTGTGTGTGACGTGGATAGCAATGTGGTAGAAAAAACAATAGCAGACATAGAAAAAACCACAGGCAAGAAGCCCAAAGGCTACACAGATATTCGCAAGATGTTGGAAGAGAAAGACATGGACGCTATTTTAGTAGCAACGCCCGACCACTGGCACGCACCTGCCGCACTGATGGGCGTGCAAGCAGGAAAACACGTCTATTTGGAAAAACCTTGCTCCCACAACCCCGCAGAAGGCGAAATATTGGTAGAGGCAAGTGCCAAATACAACAAACTAATCCAAATGGGAAGCCAGCGCAGGTCTTTCCCGGTTGGTACGCCAATGCGCGCAAACCTATTGGTGTAGGTAAAATTACGTCTGCTCCTGCCAATATCAACTTCGATTTGTGGCAAGGACCCGCCCCGCGCAGAGAATACAAAGATAATTTGATACACTACAATTGGCACTGGTTTTGGCATTGGGGGACAGGCGAGGCATTGAACAACGGTACGCACGAATTGGACGTAATGCGCTGGGGCTTAGGTGTAGACTATCCCACCAAAGTTGTATCTTCGGGAGGGCGTTTTGCTTACAATGATGACTGGGAAACCCCTGATACACAGACAGCTACTTTTAACTTTGCAAATAATACTGCCATTACTTGGGAAAGCAGAAGTTGCAATGGCTACCCCGTAGAGGGCGCGGGCAGGGGCGTAATTTTTTATGGAGAAAAAGGCACTATGCTTATCCCAGGGGGTGATGATTACAAGGTTTTTGGCTTAGACAACAAACTCATCAAAGAAGTAAAAACAGAATTACAAGAAGCGCAAGCAACTAACACGATGGGTATGGGCGACCTTTTGGATAGTATGCACCTGCAAAATTTTGTAGCATCTATCAGAGGTACAAGCAAACTTACTTGCCCCATTTCCGAAGGGCATAAGTCCACACTGCTCCCTCAATTGGCTAATATTGCCTTCCGCACAAGCGGTATGCTCAACTGCGACCCAACCAATGGACGCATTTTGAAAGATAAAAAAGCCATGAAACTTTGGAAAAGAGAGTATGAAAAGGGTTGGGAAATGAAAATATAAATGTAGATTATATCATTAATAAGATTAGCCAATTTTTATCATACAAGACATGAATATTATCTATATTTTGGATATTATAGGAACTTTTGTTTTTGCGATAAGCGGTGCTTTAGCGGCTGAAGAACACGATTTAGATGCCTTTGGGGTTACTT
>JALOMS010000598.1 GCA_025455345.1 Thermoflexibacter sp.
GAAACAACACCACAAAAAGATTTGGAAGCAATGATGGGCAATATTTGGCTTATTAGATGACAATCTTGTATTTCCAAGTGATAGATATGAGAATATAGAACAAAATTTATGCTAATTTATCCTCTGTCTTTGCAGATGGAATTACAAGACTTGCATTGGCGGCTTTCAGTTTAAAAAAGAAAGTTGTCCCCTTGCCAATATCACTACTGACTTGTATTTCAGTATTGTGCTTTTGTAAAATATGTTTGACGATAGCCAAGCCCAACCCTGTACCACCTTGCTGTCTTGAGCGGCTTTTTTCTACACGATAAAATCTTTCAAATATGCGTTTCAGATGCTCTTTTGCGATACCATGCCCATCATCTTTGACCAAAGTAACGATATAGCTTCCTTCTTTGATAAACTCAACTTCGACCTTGCCGCCTTCTTTGCCGTATTTGATACCGTTATTTACCAAATTGGTCATGACTTGCATTATTTTAGAATAGTCTGCATTGACAAAGCTAACTTCCGCCTCCAAGGGAGCAATAGATAGGGTAACATTTCTTTTTTGTGCTTTTTCCTCTAACTGCTCGAACACCTCTTTGGTAAGTTCTTGAATATCAAAATTTTCAAACTGCATTACAATATCTCCAGATTCTATTTGGGAGAGGGTAAGTAAGTCTTGTACCAACAAGTTTAGTCCTTCCAAACTTTTAGCCGCTTTATTGAGAAATTTATAACGCACATTATCATCATCTACTGCTCCTTCCAGAAGCGTCAAAACAAAACCCTGTGCGGCAAAAATCGGAGTTTTAAGCTCATGAGAAATATCAGCAATGAATTCTCTCCTAAATACTTCCAACTTTTTTAGCTCGTCTATTTCCCGTTGCTTTTCTGAGGCGTATGCAACAATTGCTTGGTTTACTCGCTTGATGGGATTGGCGGATTGATTTTCTAAAGTAGCCACAAAAGACTTAAATTCCTTGCGATTGATTTTGTCGATTCCCTCATAGAGTTTGAGGATTTCTCTGAAAATCATAAACTCAAAAGTCAAAAATGTGAGCAAGAAGGTAGAGGCAAAAGAGAGAGATGCCGCAACTATCAAGGCAACTACTCCTACTCCTTGTAACAGAGAAAGAAAGGCTGTAGTAATTGAAGAAACACAAAATGCTAACAGCAAGGCGACAGCACGCGAATTCAGCAACATACAAGATTGGCAATAAACAAAAAAAAATTATTTTGGTGGTTCGAATTTATAACCAACCCCCTTGACCGTAGTGATGAAATCTTCTCCGATTTTTTCCCGTACACGACGAATATGTACATCTACTGTACGCGCCAATACATAAACGTCTGCCCCCCAAATATGATGCAAGAGGTCATCTCTACTAAAAACTTTATTGGGATTGCTGGCTAAAAAGTATAGTAATTCAAATTCTTTCTTTGGCAGAGTAATCTGTTCTTCTCCCTTCAGTAAAGTATAACTCGTTTTGTCTATGACAAATTCAGCAATCCTAATGATGTCATGCTCTTCGGGAGAGGTTTTCTGCACATCTCTCCTAAAAAGAGCATTAATACGACTCATCAAAGCACGAGGGCGGATAGGCTTGGTCAAGAAATCATCTGCACCCACATCAAAAGCGGCTATTTCCGAATACTCCTCAGACCTCGCCGTCAAAAAAACGATATAGGTATTTCCCATTTCTGGGCGTTCTCTCAATTGCCTACATGCCTCAACTCCGTCCATTTCTGGCATCATGATGTCCAAAAGTATCAAATCAGGAATAAAACTCTTAGCAATGCTTAAAGCTTTTTTCCCGTTAGAAGCTGTCTGAACCTCATATCCCTCTTTTTCAAGATTATATTGGAGAAGTTCCACTATATCTGGTTCGTCGTCCACGACGAGAACTTTGTACTTTCGCTGTGTCATGCGAATAAAGTTTAAACATAATTTTGCACAAAGTTATATTATTTGGTTTGAAAATGAAGTTACTAAACGGTTAATTCTAAGTTAAATAACAGCATTTCGTACACCAATTTAGACTTTTTTTATTAAAACAGTTTCATTACATACGAAAAATACATACATCTATTGCTTCTAAGGTAGCTTTTTATTGTTTATTGACTCTTTTGTGAACTAAAATTATAAATAAATGTTATACTATTAAATGTTTTAACATCAAATAAAAATGAATCATTTAAAAAAAATCAAACGCATATATAATAGTCGTCCTCAATCTGTGGGCGATGGATTTGTAGGTAAAAATGCGATTTCTGCAAATCATTATGAAGATTTTAGTCCTTTTTTGATGCTTGACCACCATGGTCCTATGCAGGTCAAACCATCAGATGTACCCAAAGGTGTAGATGAGCATCCGCATCGTGGGATAGAAACAATCACCTTAGTATTTGAGGGAGCGTTGCAACATAGAGATTCGGCAGGAAATAAGGGAACGCTGTTAGAAGGAGATATACAATGGATGAGTGCCGCTTCGGGTATTGTCCATGAAGAAAAACATGAATTAGGCTTTTCTAAGCGTGGCGGAATCCTGAATTTTATTCAGCTATGGACTAACCTCCCAAGTCGCTATAAAATGACTCCCCCGCGCTATCAGGAGATTAGTGCCTCCCAAATCCCTCAAGTAAAGATGTCTGAAAATACGAATATCAGGGTATTTGCGGGGGATTTTGCAGGTGTAAGTGGTACAGCAAAAACGTATTCTCCCATCATTCTTGCAGAAATAAAGACTACTGGGAAAGATTATTTTCGTTTGAGCGTACCTCAAGGCTACAATCTTGGCGTGTATGTTATTGATGGAACGCTGACTGTCAATGAGCAGAGCAAACTTTCTGCTGGATTGGCGGCTTCTTTCGAGCGAGAAGGCGATGAAATAATATTGAGTACAGAATCTCCTATACATGCCCTCTTGCTTGGAGGCGAGCCTATCCAAGAGCCTGTAGTAGCCTATGGTCCTTTCGTAATGAATACTCAAGCTGAAATTAGACAAGCTATCGCAGATTATCAGATGGGGAAGATGGGACACTTAGATTAAGCGAGTGTAAAATCAAATTTGTGTATTTGTTAAGGTTTTGTAAGCCTAATGAGGCAAGCAGTATCATGCGGATTATTTGTCTAAATATTTTTATAGATTTAAGAGGCTATCCTTGAGGAATAGCCTCTTGTTTTTGTTCAGATAAACATACTGTCGTAATTTTATTTTGTTATTTCTTTATTCTTTCATTTTAATTTAATAAAATTGACCTATTTTAAATCTAAAGTTGATACGTTTCTATTCAAAACTATCATTTATTTTGTTGAAAATCAATAAACTCCCATCTATTGTCAAACAATCAATCATTTTAAATTGTTACTATCAATGGCAAAACAACTCTTACTCATTAGGCATGCAGAAGCAGAAACTCCTTATATTGGGCAGAGGGATTTCGAGCGTGAGATTACCTCACATGGCATCATATCTACATCTCAAACAGGAAAAAAACTCAAAGAACTTGGTTTTGTACCTGATATTGTTTTGACAAGTGCCGCCCATAGAGCCAAAGCAACAGCAAT
>JALOMS010000599.1 GCA_025455345.1 Thermoflexibacter sp.
TCTTACCCCATCTATGACCAGCAATACTTTATTCGCCTCAAAGCCTCGTAATACAGGACTACCTCCACCCATCTGACTTGTTTGGAGAAACACTTGCCCGCTTTGCATTAAATCATCACCCGCCGTTTGAGGATTATTGAATGTTATTTGTTTGGCAGAGATGACTTCTATTTTCTGTGCTAAATCTGTCTTTTTTTCATCTATTTTATTGGCAGAGAAGACTATCTCATCGAGGTTAAAAGTATTTTCTCCAAGAAAAATAATAGAAGGAACATCTTTCTTGGCAAAGGCTAAGGTCTGATAAGCTAAATGCCTAAAATACAAGGAATCTCCTTCTGAAAAAGCACTGATGTCTGCTTGCCCTTTATGATTGGAGAGAACTGTCTTTGTGTTTTCTTTATTTTGAATAAATACATTGTCTATGGGGTATCCTGAAATTTTGTCTTTTACAGTAACTATTTGGGCAAAAGAAAATACTGGACAAAGCCAAAAAGCTACCCAAAGAAGCCTTGGTAGTAAATATATATTTTTCATTTGATTAGATTAAATATTTGATTATCAAATAACAACAGCAATGAATTACCCTAATATGGGAAAATAGGTATCTTATGTATTGTTGTAAAACTTTGTTAGATGAAGTAGCTTAGACGAGATTGGGGTGGGGGAGAAGTAATTTCTAAAAAAATAGGAAAAAAATGCAAGAAATAGAATGAATGATACAATACTCGGTCAAGAAAAAATAACAATGGTTGGAAGGAGTAATTTGTAGGAATAAGATATTCCATCAAAAGCAATTTATGTAAATTTATTTTTTTATTATCTAATTGGTTTTCAATATTTTTCTTAAATGATTGAATTAAAAACGCTTCATTTTTATCAGGGATAGCATAATAAGTCAAAGAATCATTTTTATCCAATGTTGCAACGACATCATACCAACAATCCTCATAGACAAACTCCTCTCCTTCGGATTCCCAAATCAATTTATCGTTTTCTTGCTTATGAATTTGGAAGATAACAAGGTAAGGGGAAGATATAGCAATGCCTTCCGCTATTTTTTCTTTGATAGAGGTCTTGAGTTGGAATTGGCGGTATTTGAAGGTAATCCAATAACCCATCCAATCGTATGCAAAAGCAAAAAGTAATATGATAGCAATTGTTTTCCGCACAAATAAGAGAAAGTAAAATGCGAAAATAATCGAATCCTCAGATAATTTTACAGGGATTGTTCATAAAAATAAAAAAATCAAGTATGGTGTACTCCAAAGTTTGGACAAATTTTTTGTAAAACCAAAGGGTATTGATTTGATTACGTTTTGTACTGGACGGCACTCGCTTGTAGCTCACCAATTTGTTGATACAAAGGAGCTGTAATTTCCTCCTCTTTCACACTAAAGCTAAATATTGAGAAAGCGATACTAATTTTTGGTGTTGTTTTTTACCTTTTGTTTTCTTAATTAAAATCCTTATTTTTACAGAAAAAATAGGAAAAAATAATGCCTTACACTAAAAATCCTTTCCCTTACGGAATCTCTAACTTAGAAAAAGTTGTGAGTGAAGACCATGTGTTTGTGGATAAAACAGCGTATATCGCTAAATTAGAATCTACCACTTCTTTTGCTGTTTTCCTTCGTCCGCGCCGTTTTGGGAAAAGTCTATTTGCCTCTTTGTTAGAATATTATTATGATATGAGGCAAAAAAATAAGTTTCAAAATATTTTTGGGAATTACTTTATTGGCAAAAACCCTACGCCTTTGGCAAACCAATACCGCCTGCTCAAATTCGATTTCAGTGGCATAGACACCACCACCAACGAGCGTAGCTACGATGGCTTTTTAGTCAATCTGAAAACAACTCTCATCACCTTCTTGATTCTCAATGAGTTTGAAAAGCCAGATTTGAAAGAAGAAATCTATGTCCAACCCACGCCCGCCCAAGTGATGAAAGCATTTTTTGAGATTTACAGAAGCCTTACCCAAGATAAAATTTACCTAATCATAGACGAATACGACCATTTTACTAACGAAATCTTAATCAGAGACTTAGAAGAATTCAAATTGAGTGTTTCCCAAAATGGCTACGTCCGCAAGTTTTACGAATCCATTAAAATAGCTACCCAAGCAGGGTTGGTGGACAGGTTTTTCATCACAGGTGTTTCCCCTATCACTTTGGATAGCGTTACCAGTGGTTTCAACATTGTTACCCACCTGACTAACAAGGCAGAGTTTCACGACATGATGGGCTTTACGGAGGAAGAAGTAAAAAATTTGGTAGATTTGGTATTGGAAGACAAAAGCCGATTGCCTTTGATAATGAATGACTTACGAACCTATTACAACGGACATAAATTTCACCCTGAAAAAGACTACACCATTTACAACTCCGACATGGTGCTGTACTTCCTGCAAAACTTCTTCACCAACCAAGAATACCCTTCCGAGATGCTCGACCCCAACATCATGCCTGACTACGGCAAACTGAAAAAGATGTTTGAAGTGGCAAATTGGCAAGACAATATAGAGGTTTTGGAAACTATGCTGAAAAACAAAGAGATAGAAAGTAAACTGATTTACCAATTCAATTTTGAGAAAGGCTTTAAAAGAACAGAATTTATCAACTTTCTCTACTATCTGGGCAACCTGACTATCAAAGAGAGCAATGAAATTAACGTGCCTGTATTTAAGATTCCCAACTTGGTGATAGAAGAATTGTATTGGGAATACTACGCAGACGTATTGCAAAACCGCGCAGAACTACCCTATGAGGAGGACAAAGTTCGCCCTGCGGTGCTTGACTTGGCGCGCGGGAACGAGCAGCCATTTTTACCTTGATAGAGAGGAACTTAGAAATTCTTTCCAGCCGTGATTTCAGAAGTTTTGATGAGAAATATGTGAAGTTGTTGCTGATTGCCTACGCCATGCAAGGGGATATTTTTTTCATTAGAACAGAGCGGGAAGTAGGGGGTGGTTTGGGCTACTTGGACATGGAATTTTTAGTAAGAGCCAACAATCCCAAGTCGCACGCGCAATACGTTTTTGAACTCAAATATTTGAAGAAAGAAGATGAAAACCAGCTTGCTTCCACCCAAGAGGCAGCAGAAACACAATTGCGGAACTATTTGGCAAAAGACGAAACCTTGAAAAGTCTTACCAAACTAAGAGCATTTACCATTGTGGTTGTGAAAACAAAAGTCTATTTAAAGGAAGTCATTTTTTCCTAAATCAATTCTTTAAAAATAATGAAAACTAATAAGCAGTTCTTATTCAGTGCATTACTGATTATTTTTTGTAATGTCCCATTTACATCTGATCTCCAATACTTTACCTAAGAATTGCTTCTTGGTTTTTAAAATAATTCAAAATTTTAATCTGACTCCATACAAAATTAGCCTCTTAGATTCTGTCTGTGAACGCATACCAATTTCTTCGAGCTATGAGACTACTGACCATACAAGAATTGTTGCCTTTCCCTACAAAAACTTTTAAACGATGCTCGTACTCAATTGGAACTTCTACGTATAAAGAATTTGTAAAGTTGGTTTTCCAGAGTA
>JALOMS010000600.1 GCA_025455345.1 Thermoflexibacter sp.
CCCTGAATTGTATCTGTCTTGTGGATTGTATGACAAGTTTGGCAACTATGAAGGAACAGAATCACTTGCAAATCTTGCTAAATCAAAAGGAATAAAAACATATTGGCATCCAATATACGGTGGTCATTGTGCTATCGATATTAAATCATTGGCTGATTTTTTGATAACTAAAGAATGATTTATAAAATGAAATTTATCTTCTTCATAATAATTTTTGTAATTTCTGTGTTTGCTTTTCATTCTTGTGATTACAAAAAACAGGCATCACAAGAACAGCAATCGGAAGTGGTTTTCACAAAACATTTCACTACAAGTAATGAAATACCAATTTGGATAAACCGAATACCAGACTCATCACTAATTAATGGAGAAGAAACAATAATTGATGGTATTGCAAGGAATGTTTCCAATCCAACAATAAAGATATTTTCACCAACTAAAAATAATAGTGGTGCAGCAGTTATTGTAATGCCAGGTGGTGGATATACAAAAGTTGCGGTTGAATTAGAAGGTTCTGAAATTTGTGAGTGGTTAGCTTCAATCGGAGTGACAGGAATACTATTAAAATATAGAGTTCCCGACTCAGGTCCACATTACTACAAAGATTGCCATTGTGAAAAAGACCCAATTAAACCACTTGCTTTACAAGACGCACAAAGAGCAGTAGGTTTTGTAAGAACTCAAGCTAAAAAGTGGAACATAAATCCAAGCAAAATTGGCGTTATGGGCTTTTCTGCAGGTGGGCATTTAGTTGCCGATGTAAGCACGAACTATCGTAAAAGAGCATATGCAATAACTGATGAAATGGACAAAACTAATTGCCGTCCTGATTTTGGAATAGTATTTTTTCCCGGTCATATGACTATTCATACAAACAATCCCTATGAATTAAATAGCAAAATTCCTGTTGATAGCAATACACCACCAACATTCATACTTCAAGCTGGCAATGACCCAATAGACCCAATAGAAAACTCTTTAGTCTATTATATAGCGCTCCAAAAGGCAAAAGTACACGCAGAATATCACGTTTATGCTGAAGGTGGACACGCATTTGGTTTGAATAGAACAATACTTGACAATCCTAATTGGAATAAACTGCCGATTGCAGATTGGGAGAAATTGATTGAAAGATGGTTGCAAACAATAAAAATGATAAAAGATTAAAACAGTAGAAAGCCGAACCGCTAACACGAGTAGCTGTTGCACAACCTCTTTTAAAAAAGTAAAAAGCATAAAACTGAACAGAAAAAGACCTCTTTAGAAGCTATTTTATAGAGGCTTACTTTTTAGTTCAAGTTGTTAATTGGCAATTTCAGAGGGGTTAGAAAAGCTCTTTGTAAGTGATAATAAGTGGTTTTTAGACTTGTTTGCACTTTTGCGTTTATTGTAGCAACAACTCCGGCTTGCCGCTTCACTCGGGGCTAGAGGAGACGTTACTAACGTTTGGTGGAAAAAGTGTATATTGAAGGAGGATAATAAACAAAATAAGTATCCAATTTTATATTTTAAAAATGAGCATAAAATTTTTGACTCAAAGTTCTGTAAATGAATAGGTTGTTGCTTTTTTTGAATTGGAAGGAGGTTTGGGAACTTCGCCAATTTTCTAGTTAGTGGCGATTTTACCGCATAAACCCTATAAATAGACACTTTATTTAAAATGAAAATAGAAATTCGTAAAGCAAAAGAAACAGAAATTGAAGTTTTGTTAGACTTTGAAAAAGGCATTATAGAAGTCGAAAGACTTTTTGACAATTCGTTGAAAGAAGACGAAATTCATTACTATGATTTAATTGAGTTAATCAAATCAGAAAAGGCAGAAGTTCTAGTAGCTGTAATCAATAACGAAATTGTAGGTTCGGGTTATGCAAAAATTTTACCAGCAAAAGACTATCATAAATATACGGGGTATGCTTATTTGGGATTTATGTATGTAAAACCAGAATATCGTGGGCAAGGAGTTAACAAACAAATCTTAAATAGACTTATTGGATGGTCAAAAAATCAAAACGTAACAGAAGTTCGTTTGCAAGTATATGATGCAAACAAGACAGCAAAGGATGCATATTTGAAAGCAGGGTTTAATCCTAATTTTTTAGAAATGCGAAGGGAAATCACTAATTAGTAATCAATAAAAATGAGATTAATTGTAACGTTATTGACTATATTATTATCCAATTTGACATTTGGACAAACAAAGTATGAAAAGGACTTTAACGAGTTTTGGAACGATGTAAACAACAACTATGCCTACTTTGACCAACAACAAATAAATTGGAATAAAGTAAAAGAAATCTATCAGCCTCAAGTAAAGCAAATTACAAACGAAATCGATTTTATTCGTTTTATGGAAACTGTATTAAACGAGTTTCACAATGGACATATTTCTTTAAGCACAAATCTTAATTCTTCAAACCGAATTATTCCAAGTGGGCAGGACATATTTGTTCAAAAACAAAATGACAAATATATTATCACTGACATTAGAAAAGATTTTGGTGCAGACCAATGCGGTTTGAAAATTGGAGATGTTATTGTCCTTTTCAATAACAAATCAATATCTGAACAAGTTGAAAAATTCTTACCCAAACATAAAGCAATTTATACACAAGAAATGTATCAATATGCTTTGAATATGTTATTTGCAGGAACTTATGATGCAAAAAGAATAATTACAATTGACAGAAATGGAAAACAAGTTGATTTTTTTCCGGATAACCTGCAAAGAAAAGAAACGAAAAACCTAATTGAAACAAAAAAATTAAATAAAACAACGGCATACATTAAAATAAATAATTCATTAGGCGACTATAATAGTATTGCCGACTTCGACACAGCTGTTGACGAATTTATCGAGTATAAAAATCTTATTATTGATTTGTCCGAAACTGCAAATGGTGGAAACACAACTGTTGCAAGGTGTATCATTGGAAGATTTATCGATAAAACAATGCCTTATCAACAACACGAATTTGATGAAAAAGAATTTCAAACTCAAAGGAAATGGGTTGAATATGTAACACCACGGAAAACGCACTTTAAAGGAAATGTTTTTATTATAGTTGGTCACTGGACAGGAAGTATGGGAGAAGGAATTGCTATTGGTTTTGACGGACTTAAAAGAGCTAAAATTATCGGGACAGAAATGGCTAAACTATTAGGAGCAATTAACGGATTTACAATGTCGGAAACAAACATAGGTTTTCAAATTCCAACGGAAAGACTTTACCACATTAACGGAACACCAAGAGAAAAATACAAGCCTACAATTTTGACACAGAACATCGACGAAACACTTAAAAAAATGTACGAGATAAAATAGAAACCGCCACTAACAGCAGTAGCTGTTGTACAACATCACCCGCTCCACAAACTCTCCCAACTTTGAGGCAATTATTTGTGCCATGCTTTACGCTCCCCAAAGTCTCCCGACTTTGAGGCAATCATCTGTAATACAACGCATCGTAAAACCGCTCCGCAAAGTCTTCCTCGCTCCGCAAAGTCTCCCGACTTTGAGGTACATGCTCCACAAATTTTCCCTGTGCTCCG
>JALOMS010000601.1 GCA_025455345.1 Thermoflexibacter sp.
AACAGTAAGCAGAACGGCAATAGGTAGCAACCAAACTTTGAAACTTATCTGCTTTGCTTTACTCTTAAAATAGGAGATGGACAAAGCTGTTAGGATTTGACGTTTTAAATACTCTAAGATGAATAATGCGATTATAGTAAGCAGAACGGCGATGCCTGTACTCACATATTCTACTTGAAAAGGTACAGAAGGCAAGGCAATTTTGAAGTAAAAATAACTGCTTGCAAGTACAGCACTCACTCCTTGAGCAAGCATTGAGCAACCAACGGCAAAGGCTTTGGGTCCTGAATGAGTTTCTTGGAAGGTCTTATCTCCGTACATATTTTGTGCCTCTGCGATGCCTGTACTCTGGCTTACAGATTTTACCAAATCATTTGCCTTGCTGTGGGTGAGTTTGCTAAGATTAATCATTGCTCACCTCACTTTCTTTTAGATAGAAATTTTTAGAAACAAATTCCTCTGTGATTACTCCGTAATAAGTAAAAATGAAAGTCCTTACCTCGCAATTATCATAACCTATGCACGCTTTAAAGAAACTTACAATAGTCCTTGCTTGCTCGATGGTAGGATAGGTTTTAGAGTAGGCTAATACTATTTTCCTTGTTTGGGAATCAAGCAAATAGACTACTGCCGTATAAAACTTGCTTTTTTCTGATTCTAATTCCTCAATTTTTTCCTTTGCTTTGTGCAATTCCTCTCTCAATTTCCAATTGATAAATAGCAGTTTTTCAGATTGTTTTCTTACCTTTGTGTTCATAATTTTGAGATTTTTACAGTTATCTTGGTTTTTTAAATTGTTTAAATGCTAATTTGAAGGTTGCAACACTGTTGAGAGGGGTGCAACCTTCTTTGTTTTTGTGTCAAATTTTATCCAATACACCCCCGATTAATTGGTGCAAAAGTTTGATTTCTGCTTTGCTTTGGGGGGTGTCTGTTCCTACTGCTAAGATTCTTTGTAGCTTTGCTAAGATAAGCTGAACGCCGTTTGCATACATGGTAAGGTGTGGGTTGTACTTGTAATGAATAGGTTTTGCTAATGCGTCTAAGCTGTTTGGATTAACTAATAAACCTATTTCCTTTCCTACTAACTGCGATGGAAGTTTCCATTCTTTGATTTCCCCTACTACCTTGTATTTCTTCATGAACGCCTCTAACAGTACCTTTGCCTTTGCCCTATCACAATCAAACTTTTTTGAAGCAAATAGGCTTACCATTCCCGACTCGCTCTCTACCTGTAAAATGAGGTTGTGCTGGCGAATATATGTAGAAGGCTTGCTATCTGAAATGATATACTCCTTATCCTCTTCGTAATCCACATAGCGAATACGAACAGGGGTGTTTTTCTTACCTATGATTCCAAAAATATAGATGATGTTAGGAGCAACTTTAGGCATGGTGCGTTACAAGTTGATAAGGTCGTTGGGCTTTACTTTGAAATAGTCTGCGATTGCTTTTATCTCGTCCATGTTTGGGCTTACTTCCTTACGATACAACTGCCAAAACCGCTTACGCTTAATGCCTACCAAATCATAAAAATCTGGTGAGGGCTTAAATGGAAAGTTTGGCTTTTCCATTTTTCCGATTACTTCACTTATTTTATTCATAATTTATACAATTGTTATTTTTGACAATTCAAATGTCATAAATAACATTTTAAATTGCAAATTTTACCATATTTTTTTACAAAAAAAAATGTTTAATTTGACAATGGATTTGTCAAAAAACATAAGAGAGATAAGAGAAAAGCTGAAAATCAAGCAAATAGAAATTGCTGAAAGGCTTGGTATTGACCCTGCAAATTATTCAAGAATAGAAAAAAAGGGAAATAATATAAATTTTGAGTTATTACAGCAAATTGCAGACGTTTTTAAGATGTCAGTGGTGGAGATTATTGAGTATCCGAATGGTAATACTGCGGGTGATGAGGAGAGGGTGAAGGCGTTGGAAGGGAAAATTATAAACTTAGAAAATGATAAAATTAGGTTTGCGGAATTATCAGATGAAAGAAAAGCAAGGCTTATTTTTTTGGAAAAACTAACTTCCAAAATTGCGGACTGCTTAGAAAAAGGATATGCGATTTTGTCAAAAATAGAAAAACAAAGTCCTGAAATTCAGAAAGAAATACAAGACTTTGTTAGGCAATATGATAGATTAGAGGAACAAATAAAGCAGATAGACAAAGAAACTTAGCTTTTCGCCTTCTTGCTTTTCGCCTCTATATCTTTTTTTACTTTCCCCTCTTTTTTCACTTCTTTGGAGAAGATATTTTTTAATTCTTTTTTCATGGGTAACAAATTGAATTTGATACCCAAAAGTGAAAAATTGGTTTTGATTGTGAAAGGACACTTTTTTGAGGCTAAAATATTGATAATCTGAAATGTTGAAAAAGGCGATTTTATATAAATAATTGATTAACAGTTGGTTATTAAAGGACAAATATATAACCTGAAAGGACAAATCTTTCCCTAAATAGTAAAAAGTCGCTGTATTTGTCCTTTTTGACGGACATTTCAAATGGTTTACAGGACATTTCAAATGGTTTTTCCAATGAATGAAGGAGCGCAGTAGGTAGGGGTGAAATGCAAATGATGAATAATGAATTATAAATTTTAGAAATATATGGAAAATTTATTGATAATGCCTAAAAGCAGTGAGGAACTGGGCTTTCTCAAAGAGTTGCTTGCAAAGCTGAATGTAGCTATGAAAGTGGTACGCTCGGAAGATATAGAAGCAGTAAGCTGGGACGAACCCACTGCAAAAGTGCTGTTACAAATGTCTGCGCCTTCTTTGGAAGAAGTGTGGGAACATGAGAATAATGAGGTTTGGAATAGTTATCTCACCAAAGAAGAATTAGCAAATGTATAAACAAAGGGATATAGTTTTGGCAAAAGTGGTTTATACCAATCAGTATCAAGCGGAGTTAAGACCTGCTTTGGTTATTTCTAATGACTTGGTAAATAGCTCTTTGGACTGCGTATTGTTGCCAATTACGCACGTGCTTAGGAATGATGACTATTCTTTTTTGCTTTCTGATGACTTGGTAAGCGTACCTATGAAGCAAGCAAGTGAGGTACGCACTCACAAGGTTTTTGTTTTGGAGAAAAAAGCGATTGTAAAAAGAATAGCGGTGATGAATGAGGAAGGGTTTAGGCAAGTGATGACAAGGTTTGGTAGGTACTTTGAGCAAGAAACTTAGTTAGTGAGGTAGCTATTACGGTACTCTCACGCTGTTTTTTGGGGTGAAAAATAAGAGATGGACGTACTCGTGGGTACGTCCATCTCTGCTTTTGGTAGGTGAAAAATGCGGTGGAGGTACTGAATGAGCAGTAACAAGTGTATGAATACCCTGTAAATTTTGCAGTGAAATAGGGGAATACTGTCGGAGATTCCGACAGTATTCCTTAAAATTTGGGTATTTCTTTTAGTATCATGGTATAAAAAAACAAGTCAGTTCCAAAGGAAAAGACTTGTTTGAGGATTGAAAATGATTATTTTATTTATTATAAATTTTCTTTGGCAATGTAGGTAAGTTGCTCAT
>JALOMS010000602.1 GCA_025455345.1 Thermoflexibacter sp.
GCAGACAATTCTTTGGGTTGATAAACTTCTACAAGCATGATAGAATGGCAAAAAATAAATGAAAAAATAGATTAAGTGTCAGCAAAAAAATAGATTTCAGACTGACTAATAAACTCTCTGTAAAACCTTTTGTTTGCTAAAAATTAGAAGTTTTTGCTTTTTAACACTTCATTTATTGGATTAGTAGTTTATTTATTTTAGATTAATTTTTATATTGTCCTACTGCCATTCCAAGGTATTATGAACAAGCATTTTTATTCAACTTCAAACTGAAAAATCATGAAAAAAATCAATCTAATCGCAGGGGTATGCGTATATTTCTGCTTGACACAATTTTGTTTTGGACAGGGCTTCGTCGTCCCTGAAAATTATGAATTTAAGACAAAAGACGACTATCAAAAGTATGAATACCAAATCATTGATTGTATCAATTGGTTGGAGAATACGCCCTTAGACCAAGAAACCGACAAAAGGAAAGATGCAGGAGCATTTTTGATTAAATGGATTACAGGCTCTCCCTCAGTAAGTATAGAATTGCGCGAAGATTTAGTTGGATTTATGAAGACCAATCCAGAGCTATTACTCACATACATGGGTGGTTATACCAAATTTATGCTCGAAAATAAAGGTTCAAATGATGTCTTGCAAGCAACTATGGTAGCCGTACAGAGTGTAATTAAAGTGTACAAAAAAGGTATAGGCATTAAAAAAGACAAATCAATAGAGAATTTTATAAAAATGGATGAAAAGGGGGAACTCAAGCAATGGTTAGCCGCAAAGGTAGGAATTACAGACCGCCTCAACCGCGACGAGGGAATGTATAACAGTAGCAAGTCTGCTGAAGCAAGGGCTTTTTACAATGAAGGCTTTACTTATGCTAAAAATGGAGATTTTAACAATGCGATTGAGTCATATAGAAAAGCAATAGCAATAGATAGACGTTATGTAGAAGCATACGATAATATTGGAGTTGCTTTCCGTCGTCTTAATATGCTGGACAGTGCAGAACATTACTACTTGCAATCCATTAAACTATATCCAAAAGGAGCCATGGCACGCCAAAATTTGGGCTTAGTGTATCAAATCAAGAAAGAATATGAAAAAGCATTGGAACAATACCGCGCAATACAAGACATCAATCCTGAAGGACCAGAGGGAGTCTATGGCATGGCGCAAACATATTTGAATATGGGGGATTTTGATAAGGCAATAGAAGCAGGACTAAAAGCAGAAAAAATATATGAAAAAAACAAAGACCCTTGGATAGCAGATGCTCACGTTCTGCTCGGCATAGCATATTTCGAGAGTGGGAAAAAAAGTAAAGGGAAAAGCTATCTCAAAAAAGCGATAGAAGCAGGAGTCAAGCTTTCTCCTCAACAAAAAAAATACTATGAATTGGATTAGTAGCGCAACAAAAAATCAGGGTGATACAATGCAGGTGGTATCTTTGCTAAGTCCAATTCTTCTAACAACTCTTGCAAAGATACTACCTTCGTGTTCATGTCAAATTGTTGGGCTATCCACCGAAAAATAGGTTTGGGCGTAGAAATACGCTCTCTTATTTTTTTGATGGACAATGAATGATATGATTTGGACATTTTCTGAAACTGATTTTCATAAAGTAAGGGGTGATGCAAGAATTTTGCCTCTACAAAGCTATTTTTCGGAAGAACCTGCGCTAAAAATAGCTGTGCCGCAGTCGAATCTATTAGGTCTTCTCCTCTGACTATATAATTTATCCTATGTTTAATATCATTGGCTAAGGAAGCTATTTGATAGGCGGGAATCCTATCTTTGCGCCTTATTACAAAATCTCCCATCGTTTCCCTCAAATATACATTGATTTCGCCCTTTAGTTCATCTTGGAAAACAATAGGACTTGAGGGGACTTCTACTCTCCATGCTACCTCTTTTTCCCAAGTAGATGGGTCTGCTTTCCGTATCTTATTATTTCGGCAAGTACCTGTATATAAGCCATTTATAGAGTTTCTTTGAACATCACTGCGAGAGCAATGACAGGCAAATACAAGAGAAGGTTGGACTTCCAAAAGGTCATTAATCAGTTTTTCGTATTCCTGTAAATGAAGCTCTTGAGAAAAATTTTTCAAAAAATCCTCCGTATCACTTGCCCCCTCGTCATACTCTAAACCTAACCATTCTAAGGTACTAAAAATATCATCTAAATACTCAACCCTACGCCTTTGGCTATCCAAATCGTCTATTCTCAAAAGCAAATATCCTTCGTTTTTCCGCACAATTAGCCAAGTTAGTACAAAAGAAAAGACATTTCCCAAGTGCAAAAAACCACTGGGCGTAGGAGCTATGCGAGAACGAATACTTCTGTCTTTCACTTTAGAAACTCATTTTTTTTATTTAATTTGCAGAAAAATAGCCAAAGATATGGAAACAATCACATTAGAAGAAGAAATTATCACCGAAAACGAAATCTATTTAGAAGAAAGCGAAAGAATCGTGATTGATTTTGGAGATTTATTAGATTTTAATAATGATGAGGTTTTGCTCAAAATCTCTGCCGCTAATCCTCATTTGCGCTTTGAAACGAACAGAAACAATCAACTTATTATTCTCATGGCAACAAAGCTAACTACTGGAAATCAAAACGCTAAACTTAATGGTGAATTGTACATTTGGAACAAGGAGCATCAACTTGGAGAGATATATGACTCAAGTACAGGTTTTCGTATGCCTTTGACGGGTTCTATCAAATCACCCGATATTGCTTTTATCCTTCATTCTCGTTTGGAACAGCTAAATGAAAAAGACGCAGAAGGGTTTGCCAAGATTGCTCCTGATTTTGTCATTGAGTTACGCTCTGACTCTGATACGCTGAAAGATTTAATAGACAAAATGTTAGAATATATTGAAAATGGGGTAAGGTTGGGTTGGTTGATTGACCCCAAAGGAGAAAAAGTATATATCTATCGGCTTAGTGGCGTACATTCCACACAAACATTTGCTGAAAAGTTGTCTGGTGAAGATGTCTTACCAAAATTCGAATTAGATATTAAGCAGTTATTTAAGAAAAAATAATTTTTACAAAAAAGAGGCTGTCCAAAAAGCTAATTTTTCCCTTATTTAGTCTTATGGTTAAAACAATAAAATATTTGATTTTCAAAACTTTTAAAAACTCACCATTTTAATAGTACACTGCAATTAGTGAGGACTTTTCAGACAGCCTCTTTTTAAGTCTTACTTCTCTAAAAACTAATCTTCATTGGTAGTAAACCACATTGGTTTGGTATGATAATCAATATCATAGCCCCCTATTGCGCGGAAAGCGGCACTGTTCCAATCCTCTTCTGAAAATGAAGGTGGCAAGCATCGCTGAACAGGCTTTCCATTATTTTCTGGAGCCAAATTCGCAGGCAGTGTATAACCCATAAAGATATTTGTATTGTAGTTATAACGGCGCAAATCCGTCCATGCTTCTATCTGACCATAAAGCGCAATGTACTTTTGGGACATAATGTGTCGCATCTCCAATGCCGCAGGAGTCTGGGGAATGGCAGTGCTAAG
>JALOMS010000059.1 GCA_025455345.1 Thermoflexibacter sp.
GCAATCGCAATCGCATCTCCCTTAAGGGCGGCATCAGTAATCATGCTCGCATCTAACTGATTAAAGGAAATATCTCTTAATGGACTTGGTTCTATCATGGTAGCCATGAGTTCGAAAACAGTACGCTTAATCCCCGTAGCAGATACGTAAGCCTCCAATACTCCTTGGTTGCTATTGCCATGATAACGCCCATTGGGGTCGACGATGACGTGTCCTAACTCTCCAGCAAATCCATCATGTCCGTAGATAAGTTGTCCATTTGCTACTAATCCACTGCCCAGACCTGTCCCCAACGTAATGATAATGAAATCTTTCATACCTTGCGCTACACCAAACAACATTTCACCAATCGCCGCGGCATTGGCATCGTTGGTAAGGACTGTAGGAATTTTATAATGCTCTTGTACCAAATAAGCCAAAGGTACTAACTTGCCCCAGTTGATATTCGCCGCATCTTCTACTGTACCCGTGTAATAATTCCCATTAGGCACTCCAATCCCAATTCCTCTGATTTCTATGGGCATTGTGATTGTTTTTCTGAGCGAATCAATATTTTCGTATAGGCGAGGCAAATAAAGATTGATTTCTTGTTCGGCTCTCGTAGGCATAGAGCCTTCCGCAAACGAATTACCTTCTTTGTCCACAAAACCAAACTTGGTATTTGTGCCTCCAATATCAATTCCTATGACTACGGGAGTAATGTCTTGTGTAGCGTTACTCATATTTGATTTATAATATTTTGTATTTGAATATGCTATTTTAGTGGATTTCTTTACGACTTTCAAAGAAATCCCCCAAATTATTTAATGCGTCATCTATCTGCCTATTTTTTATAATGAATACCTGTTTTGTTTGTTCCCGTTTTCTTTCGCTAATTGCTTCTCCAAGAGAATTTTAAGCATTCCGTCTTTGAGACCTACGTCTGGGACTAACATTCGCTTTGCTCCTGCAATTTTCATTACTTCCATATAAATCTCAGTAGCAGGGATAATTACGTCGGCGCGGTCATCATTGAGCTTGAGTTCCATTTTCATTTCTGTCAAAGAATAAGAAGCCAAGAGGCGTTTAGTTCTTTCTATTTCAGACAAGCTAATAATATTTACATCTTTTACCCGTACAAACTCAAAAATCTTATTGATATTTCCTCCTGTACCTACGGCTATTAGCTCCCCTTTGATGTATTTTTGCTTGCTATTAATCCAATCTTCTATATCTTTCCAGTTGGTATTTTTGGTGTTCTCCAAACGTCTTACCGAACCCATCTTAAAAGATTGCATGGCTACTTTCTGCCTATCTACATAGAGATTTAGCTCTGTACTGCCACCACCCACATCTATATGCAGGAAGTTTCTATCATCTAAATGTTTTACTATGGCTTGCGAGATAATTTCTGCTTCTTTTTCACCTTCTATAATTTCTATTTTTAGTCCCAATGTATCATAGACTTTTCTGACAATCTTTTCGGCATTTTTTGCCTCCCGCATCGCAGAAGTCGCACAAATCATATAATCATCAACATCATAAAGTTCTATGAGGAGTTTGTAGGCGTGCATGAGTTTGAGAAACTTAGCCTCGCTTTCTACACCGATTTCATTGTAGTTAAACACATCATGTCCTAAGCGCAAGGGAAAACGAACATATTCTATTTTTTTAAAAATATATTCTCCTTCGTATTCCGTGGCACTACTTACCTGGAAGCGAATGGCATTAGAGCCAATATCAATCACTGCGAGTTTCAAAGGCAACAATAGTTTAGTTGTTGAAGTTTGTTTTTAATAGTTTACAAAAAGTGTTAAAAATGTATTCAAAACTATTCTTAAAAATGACATCTTGCAAGTTTTATGTTAAAAAAAAATCAAAAAAAAGTCCACTATTTGAAGTGGACTATGATTTATGCTTTTTGTGTTGCTTTGCTTGTTGCAGATTTTGCCTTGGAGTAAGTAGGGCAAGTTTTGTATGCACAAGAAGTAGCTCCAAATAAAAATATTGCGACAATAGCAACTAAAACTCTGTTTTTCATGGGCTTAAATTAATTATAAATGATGAATGGTTAAATTTATGAATAATTTGGTATTTTCTTTCATTTTTCTTTTCAATATTGATAAGATTTAACGGAAAATGATTGCTCATGCTACCATCAAATTACACCCTCTCACATCAGCATTGTCATAACGTCCAAGTACCTTAAAATGTTCACTATCCACCAAAACCCCAAGGTCTTTGGTTTCTAAAAAGCAACAGGAATCTATATTGGCTAAATCTATGATATTAATTCCACCATTTTTGAGATGAGAACCTACCTCAAAAGGGTCATTCACGTCTCTCAAGAGTATTTTCATAGACGCAGGACAGCGAAACAGACCATCTTGGGTAGCGTATGCTTGCGAGAGCAACTCGGTCATTCCGTATTCAGAATGAATCTGTTGGAGATTAAATGCTTCTTTAAGTATATCATGCACTTCCTCGCGAATCATCTCTTTCCTACGCCCTTTCATGCCGCCCGTTTCTATCATAATGATATTAGATAAGTCCATAGGGTTGTTTTCTGCAAAATCTAATAGTGCAAAAGTTACTCCAATTAAGACAGTTTTTTGCCCTGTGTCTTGTAATTTTTTTAGATGATGTCTTAGTTCTTGGGTATGATTTAAGTAAAAACCAGAGAAATTATCATTTCTTTCTTCTCTAATACTATTTTTATGCGAATCATCTATAAAATGCTTGACCATATAAACCAAAGAGGAATTGTTTCTTTCCAAGTAGGAAGGCAATAATGCCAGCCACTGATAATCAGCAGGTTTGCTATATGCTTGTTCAAAAATTTTTTTTGCAACGTTTTGGTAAAAAATCACGTCTAAAATATAGTGTTTGCTATTTTGGATGCCTGTAGTACCACTGCTCTCAAAAACAGTTTCTATCTTGGCTTTATGACTGAGTATTTCGTGGGTTTTAAAGAAATCTATGGGCAAAAATGGAATTTCTGACAACTTTTTTATAGAATTTTTGTCTATAGATAAGGCAGACAGATAGGCACTATATACAGGATTATGTACTGCTTGGAAGCGAAAGGCTTCTAAGGCGATTTCCTCAAAACCAAATGGATTGAGTGTAAGAACTTTCTTTTTAAAATTTGTTATAAATTGTTGTGTTTCTATGTTTGTTTCAAATTTCACGATTGAAGTGCTTTTTATTTTAAGTAAAAAACTTACATTTGATAAAAAATAGTTCAGATTTATGTTAAAAACCACAAAGATAATCATTTTCCTTGTTTTTATTGGGTTGATAGCTACGGCTTGTTTTCGTGAACCTAATTATGCTGATACACCTGCGATAGCTTTTGAGTCTATTAGGAATACTCCTATCAACAGTAGCTCTGATTCTGTGATTATTACGATTGCGTACCAAGATGGAGATGGAGATATGGGCTTAGCCTCGACAGATACTATGCCTCCTTTTCAGCGTACTGCCAGCAACGGGCAGCCTAATCAATTTTTCAATAATTACTTTTTGAATATTTATAAAAGAGTAAATGGCAGGTATGTGCCTGTAATCTTCAATGAACCTTCTTTTACACTTAATTCCAGATACCCTCGCCTCAATGGTTCGCGTCAGTCCGCTATCGAAGGCTCTCTTAGGTTTACTGTTCCCTTCTTTTATGGATTGTTCAGTGCCTATTCCCCCCGTATCAATCGCAATGACACGATTCGGTTTGATGTTCAGGTAGTAGATAGGGCATTAAATAAGAGTAATATTGTAGAAACTACGGACATCATTATGGGCAGGCGCAACTAAAACGAATATTATTTTCTTAAAAATACTCTGACAAAGGCGTACAATTGTGCGCCTTTGTATTTTTCTATGTTTTAATCATTAGACTCTATCTCTCCATTTCTCAAAATGATACTGTTATTAATGCGATTAGTTATTGAGGGCAAAGAAACCCACAAAATAAGTTATCTGATAAACAATAGTTTAGTACACCTAAAAAGTAAGTAAGCATCTTCGCCTATATGATATAGTTTGTACTTGTCTTTGAAATGTGCTATTCTCTTACGTAAGAAATTTTTGAATAATTTTTAGATTGATTTTTTGAAAATTAATCTTTATTACATTAGATTTGTTATACAAAAACTTAGAATAGTAATAAAACCAAAAACGCATCAATGCAGTAATACGCTTTAAACAATATGGAAGACTACAACAGAGTGATTGAATCTTTGAGTGTGAGGTACATCAAAGCAAAAGAATTGGAAATTGCTCAACCTGTGAAGGTTTTGAATGCTTATGACGTAGAAAATACCATTATTTTAGTCAATAAAGGCGTGATGGCATTTGGCACGGATAATGAAAAGGTCAATGAAGGCGAATTACTGTTTTTACCCGCAGGAAAGATGATTTCCGTTACCTACGGCAGTAGCAATCCCAGCACTCATGCGGTTACTAATGAGGATTTTATTAGCAGTCGTGAGAAATATCTAAGGAAAAGAGGCGAAAATAGCACTTCTGATTATTTTTCCTACGTTACTTTTGATGCCAAAGTGTTTGATTCAGTAAGTCTTTTTACCTCATTGGATATGCCTCCTTTTGTCATTAAAAGTAGTAAATTAGCCCAATTAGTCAAAGAGGTAATACAAGAAACCAACCATGAATACGCAGGAAAAAATCGTGTTGTTTCTATTTATACAGACCAAGTAGTCATAGAAATAATTAGGTATGTGCTTAATCACCAATTATTTGTGGAAAAATTAGCCACTAACAGCACCTATTTCAAAGACCCACGTTTGATAGATATTTTCTCCTTTATCAAGGAAAACCTCAGTGATGACCTTTCTAATAAGATTCTGGCAAATGTAGCCAATGTATCCGAAGACTATGTAGGTCAGTACTTTAAAATGATGACAGGTATCAATCCCCAAGATTACATAGAATACCAACGCATGGAGGCGGCAGTAAACCTACTCAGAACTACTAAAAAAAGTATCAGAGCCATAGGAAATGAGGTAGGGTATAAAGATACTGCTTATTTTTGTCGCCGTTTTAAGATGATGTTTGGTATTCCTGCGGGCAAGATGCGACGCAGAGAATCTTCTTTGAGTATGTAAAAAAATATCAAGTATGTTTTTGCTAATCTATCGTCGCATTGAGATTGATGCGATAACTCGACTATATTTTGAATAAAAAAGTTTCTAAGCCTCAAAAAGACTTAGAAACTTGACTATGTACATCAGACAGCAAAATCTAATATACCTTGACAGCAAGTAAGCCCTTCTGGCGTACTGCCTTCCCGAATTTAACCCTGTTGGAATAAATCTTGATAAGATTTAAACCCCTTTTTACTTCGATACAAAGTAAATAAATATTAAATTAATAATCAATATTTATTAAATAAAATTTTCAAAAAATATTTCTTATTGAAACTGCTCATTTTTGATAAATTGCATTACATCATCTACCATGGCGGGAGAGCCAATGATAAGCGGAGAACGTTGGTGAATATTATGCGGTTCTATGTCTAAAATGCGTCTTTTGCCATCAGTAGCCTTACCGCCCGCTTGCTCTATGACAAAAGCCAGAGAATTACATTCGTACAGCAATCTTAGCTTGCCATTAGGAGATTTGGAAGTAGCAGGATAAAAGAAGATGCCACCTTTGAGTAGATTTCTATGAAAATCGGCAACCAAGGAGCCTACATAACGAGCAGTGTATTTTTGATTTCTACAATAAGTCAAATAAGATTTCGTACCTTCTGAAAAATCATTATAATTACCTTCATTATATGAAAAAATAGCTCCTAATTCCTTGACTTTCATGTCGGGATAAGACAAGATAAATTCGCCAATCGTATGGTCATAAGTAAACCCATTGACACCATAGCCAGTGGTATAGGTGAGTATCATAGAGCTACCATACAAGATGTACCCTCCCGCAACTTGGTTTGCGCCCTTTTGTAATACATCTTCTGCCGTAGGTGGCGTTCCTACGGGGGATTTGCGTCTATAAATAGAGAAAATAGTTCCTACGGGTATATTGGCATCTATGTTTGATGAGCCATCTAAGGGATCCATAGCTACGATGTATTTAGCGTCGTGATTGTCCGTATCTATCATTTCCTCATCTTCTTCGGAAATAATAGCACAAACCTCTTGTCCACGCGTCAATGCCCTGATAAACCGCACATTAGCTACTACATCTAATTTTTGTTGGTCTTCACCTTGTACATTGCGCTCGCCCGCAGGACCTTCTATCCCTATCAATCCTGACCCCATGATTGCTTTATTGACGACCTTTGCGGCTAATCCTATATCTCTCAAAATTTGGGAAAGTTCTCCTTTGGCATACGGAAATTCTTGTTGGCGTTGGGAAATGAAGCGGTCTAAAGTTGTGCCTATGGAAGCAACGAACTTATTAATTTCTGCATTTGTTTCTTTTTCTTGCGTTGTCATGGTATTGTTATTTATTGGTTTGATTTACTGTACAAAGATAGTGGATAGGTTTGTCTTTTTGTGGATAGTAGGCTAACTTGCCTGTCCACCGTTTACTCCTAAGACTTGTCCATTGACAAAAGATGCCTCTGATGAGGCAAGATAGAGGTAGGCGTATGCTATATCTTTGGGTTCTCCCATTCGGCGCACAGGAATAGTATTGATTGTAGCCTGTTTTACTTCCTCTGGCATAGCATCTGTCATGTCTGTTTTTATGAATCCAGGGGCTACGGCATTGGCGGTGATGCCATATTTGCCTAATTCTTTTGCCCAAGTACGGCACATCGCTATGACTCCAGCCTTCGTTGCAGCATAGTTAGTTTGCCCAAAGTTTCCATGTACCCCCACTACGGAAGATGTACAGATAATCCTTCCATATTGTTTTTCGACCATATAAGGAACAACTGCTTTTGTACAATTAAAAACGCCTGTGAGATTTACGTCTATGACTTGCTGCCACTCTTGATGGGACATTTTTTGGAGGGTCTTATCTCTGGTAATTCCTGCATTATTTACTAAAATATCAATTTTGCCGTAGCGATTGATGATGTCTTTGACGGCATTTTCTATGGATAGAATATCAGTGGTGGATACTTGCTGAAATTCACAAATGTAGCCCTTTGTGCTGATTTCATGAGCGGTAGCCTGCCCTGCCTCGATGAGCAAGTCCCAAATGATGACCTTAGCTCCTTCAGTACAGAAAACTTCAGCCGCCGCTTTACCAATGCCTCTTGCGCCGCCTGTAATAATTGCAACTTTATCTTGTAAACGCATATATTTATTATTAATTTTTGATTTTTACAAACTTATTGCCTTTGCTTACAAATTCCAAAAATCATTCACACTTACATTTTTATACCTATCAAGGTTATATCATCTCTTTGTAGCTTTTCATCTACCATGTGATTAATCAATCGCGTAAGTAGTCTGATGTCTTGGACTTCCATTTTTTCTGAGGCAATTTCAGCTATCCACTCCTTGAGGCGAGTTGAGCCAATTTTCTCCTTTTCAGCATTGTTCTGGTCAGCATAACCATCAGTGGTAAGATAAATCATCGCTCCAGAAGGAAGGATAACTGTTTCTTGGACAAAGGGGTTATGGGCTACATTACGTCCACCACCGATAGAGCGTTTGTTGGCATTGAGCGTTTCTAATTTGCCTTCAACGACATAATAAAGAGGTCTTTTTGCGCCTGCAAAAGTAACTTTTGTAGTTTCATCTTGCTGTTTTTCCAACATACAAAGACAGACATCCATGCCATCATCATTGATTTTATTATCTTGTTTGAGAGCCGCCCTAATGCCCAAGTGCAATTCTTCTAAAATCTGGGCTGGTTCGTAGATTTTGCGCGTAATAATATCGTTTAAAATAGTATTGCCAATGATAGACATAAATGCACCAGGCACCCCATGCCCTGTACAATCTATTGCGGCGATATAAGTCTTATTTTTAATGTGTTTGCACCAATAAAAATCACCAGAAACAATTGCCTGTGGAAGAAAAATCACAAAATATTCTCCTAAGGCACTCTTGAGTAGATGGTCATCGGGGAGTATGGCTTGCTGGATTTTTTCAGCGTATCGAATACTACTTAAGATATTTTCCTTATTTTGCTCTATCTCCTTTTTTGCTTCTGCTAAGTCTGTGTAATTGCGATAGTTGTCTATGGCAATAGAGGTAAATGTAGAGAGTGTTTTGAGGATATTTAGATTTTCTGGTGTATAAGCATTTTTCTTATAATTCTGTACAGTCATTACACCAATACACTCTTCTTCTATCATCAGAGGGAGATAAATCAAAGACTGCGGACGATTTTTGATAGAAGTATTAATCTTTCCATCTTTTACATATTTATTGTACTCAATATCAAAATCATTAATGAGGATTTCCTTTTGATTCTCAATACACCAAAGAGAGAGATGCTTGCCTTCGCTGGTAGAAAAATCGTGATAATAGCTTGATATTCTTTCTTTTCCAGAAAATCCTTGAAAAATTATTTTTTTAGTTTCCTTGTCCAAAATCCCTATGCGGAACATATCCACATTGACCAAAGTCGTAATCTTATCAAAAACGGTCTCTATCACAAAATCATGGTGAGAAATGGTGGTGATTTTTTGACCTATCTCACTAATTACTTGGATATCAGCAAAACTTTTTTCTATTTGGTTGCGCTGTTCTGAAATAGCAAGGTTTGCTTTTTCTAAAAATTCATTTTTGGCAATAATATCTTGTTTCTGCGCCAAAATTTCATCTTGTTTGGATTGCAGTTCGTTATTGATATTGAGGATTTCATCTTTTTGTTTGGAAATCTCCAATGTTCGCTCCTGCACTTGACGCTCCAATCGCTTGTTTTGTTGTTGTACTTGATAAATTCTTGCTTTATAAAAACCATACACTATTCCGCCTATCAATATGATAATCAGCACTCTAAACCACCAAGTATCCCAAATTGCTTTTTGGACTTCTATGACTATTTTTGCTGGATTTTCGCTCCAGACTCCATCATTGTTACTTGCTTTGACCATGAATGTATATCTGCCGCTTGGGAGGTTAGTATAAGTAACAGCGCGCAATTTGCTTGGTTTTGTCCATTCTTTGTCGTGTTCTTCCAATTTCCAAGAATATTCATTTTTTTCGCTGTGGCGATAATTCAAGCCTACAAAATCAATGGTAAATGTATTTTGCTCATGTGTCAAAGTAATTTGTGCGGCTTGAGAAATATGCTCTTTCAATGGAGAGTTTACGCCAATCGCCACATTTTTACCATTAATTTTAAATTGGGTGAGGTAAACCGCAGGTTGATAAATATTATTTTCAACAGAATCGGGATAAAAACCATTAAAACCACGATTCCCACCAAAGTACATTTTGCCTTCCTTATTTTTAAAAAAAGCTCCTGTGTTGAATTCATCAGATTGGAGGTTGTCATACTGGTCGTAGTTATGAAATTCGTTTTCTTTAAGCCAAAAATGAGAAAGCCCCGCATTGGTACTTAGCCAAAGATAGCCTTTTTTGTCTTCTAAGATGCCGTGTACGGTATTATTGGGCAAGCCATGTTTGCGATTAAAATTGGTGAATGTTCCCTTTATTTTGTCAAATTTATCTAAACCGCCATGTGTGCCTATCCAAATCGTACCTTTGGAATCTTCATAAATACTTTTGATACTGTTGTGTGTGAGAGAAAGAGAATCTTCTGGTTTATTTTTGAAAGAAATAAAATTTTCTGTTTTCTTATCAAAGCGATTTAATCCTCCTCCACCTGTCCCTATCCACAAGAAACCCTCCCTGTCTTGTAGGATAGTTTGTACCATATTGTCGCTCAGGGTGTAATCTGTAAAATCTGCAATATTGATATAGGCTTTAAAGACCTTATTATCAACATCAAATCTATTTAGCCCGCCCTCATACGTACCTATCCAAAGGATACCCATCTCATCTTCGAGTAGGGAAATGATATGGTCGTCGTTGAGCATATCATCTCTGTCTGAGTCTTTTCTAAACACTTGGAAGCTATTTTTCTGTATATCAAGATAGTTCAGACCATTACTCGTGCCTATCCATAATCCTCCTTTACGGCTTGGGAAAATACAAGTAACATAATTGTCGCTTAGACTATTTTTACTTGATGGGTTGTTTTTAAAAGAAGAAAACTGTTTGGTGCGAATGTCGTATCTATTCAGCCCCCCCCCGCCTGTTCCTATCCATAAGATTTTATTATTATCTTCGTAGAGTGCGGTGATAGTATTGTTAGTCAAAGAGTTATATTTCCCTATTTCATAGCTAAAATGCTCAAATTTATCTCTGCCTTCATCATGGATACTTAGCCCACCGCCATTAGTACCTATCCAAATTATTCCTGTTTTGTCTATATAAATCTGATTAATCAAATCCCTGCTCAAGCTTTGAGGGTTTTTAAAGTCATTTCTAAAGATTTTGATTTTACTGTGGCTAATTTCTTTTGATTGATTGTTGATTCTTATCACTCCCCCTCCCAATGTTCCTAACCAAATATATCCCTTTCTGTCCTCAAGGATGCTCATTACTTGATTGAAATCCTTTTCATGCGAGGCAGGATAAGGCACGAAAGTAGAAAAGCGCATTTGTGTATCTATTTTTCTCAATCCTTTGAGCGAGCCAATCCAATAGTTGCCTTGAGTATCTTGGAAAATACTTTGAATGAACTCATGCTTGAGGGAGTCGGGATAGGCTGGAAACAGTTGGAAATCTTTGCGCTCGTATGATTTGAATAAAATCCCACCTCCGTATGTACCAGCCAGTATATTGCCTTTTTTGTCTTCGTATAAGACTTTGATAGCCGCATAAGTGTCTATATCATAATAGGAAGCAAACTGAAAATGGGTAAATTCTTTTCTTGGTCTATCTAAGCGAGAAATGCCCTCTTCTGTTCCTACCCACAAGTATCCATTCTTATCTTCCAAAATTGTATATACCTTATTACTAATTAGGCTTTTAGCGGAGTCTTTGTGGTGCTTGTACGCAGAAAAAGTATAGGATTTCCTATCAAAGCGATTTAATCCGTCTTGTGTACCTATCCATAAATTACCAATTTTGTCTTCATGAATCGCCCAAATTAAGTTATTAGAAATGCTTTGAGGGTTTTTGGGGTTATGCTTGAAATGAATAAACTCATATCCATCAAAGAGATTTAGACCATCTTGCGTGCCTATCCAGATAAATCCTTTGGAGTCTTGGAAAATACAGTTGGCATTATTACTGGAAAGTCCATTTTCTACGGAAAGACGGGCAAAATTTAGTTCCTCTTCCTGAGCAATTAGCGCAGTGCGTAATAAAAATAGGAAAATCAAACTAAATAAATATCTCATTATCAGGCAATAGTGAGTTTTTACTATGACTATTTTATTGGTTTAATTAGATATTAGCCTAAGAAGGTAATTTTTGACATCAAAAATGATGTATTTTGTTGGCAAATATTATTGATAAAATTTTATACAAATTATCATTTTAAAGTAATTTTTTGTTTTCTAATTTGTCAAACTTTTGATTTCTTCTACAAATATTTTTTTTCCTTCTATTCTTACTATTTTGATTTGCTTGTTTACGTCTATCATGCCAGAGATACTTCTTACCTCGAAGTTTTCCCCACTAATCTCCGCATCACCTATCGGTCTAAGTATAGTCTTCGTAATACCAATGTCCCCTACGTTCAATATATATACAGGAATATCCTCATTTACCTTGCTATTAATGGATTTGTTCAAGGCAAATTTTTGCCAAAGGTTACTTTTGAATCCATAGAAAACAGAAACTGCATTAATAGCCGCCGTAATTAGGAAGATGATATTGCCCACATCACTCCCAAAATAAGAATAACTGAGATATACTCCCGCTCCGCTAAAAATAACGCTTAATATACCAGCAATTGTAATACCTGGTATAAAGAACATTTCTGCTAAGAGAAATATCAATCCAAGTAATAATAAGAAAAAAACAGTTAGCCACTCTATCATATTCAAATATATAAATTTTAGTCATAAATCACACAAGTATAAGAAAAAAAATGCAATTTTATTATCTTTGTGCGTTTTACAAACTTTGTTTGAGTATAAAATGTTAATATTTAACTATTAGGTACATCAACCACATAAAAAAGCATAAAATAATAACACATACAGCATGGAAATAATGGTGATGATTGCCCAACTATTGTTAGGGCTATCTATATTGGTAGGTCTGCATGAGGCAGGACACTTGCTTACTGCCAAGATGTTTGGCATGAGAGTAGAAAAATTCTTTATAGGCTTCCCCCCTAAAATCGTGGGCTTCAAATATGGTGAAACAGAATATGCGCTTGGTGCTATTCCTTTGGGTGGTTTTGTCAAAATATCAGGAATGATAGATGAGTCTTTGGACACTAATCAGATGAAATCTGACCCCGAACCATGGGAGTTTAGGGCTAAACCTGCTTGGCAACGCCTGATAGTAATGCTTGGCGGCATTATAGTAAATGTAGTTACTGGGATTTTGATTTTTATTATGATGGTTTATTTTTTAGGAGAAAGTTACACGCCTCTTACAGAAGTAAACAAAAATGGTATCTATGCTTCGCCCTTGGGAGAAGAAATCGGATTGCAGTATGGAGATAAAATAATTGCCATGAACGGGAACACCATAGAGCGGTTCGAAGACCTCCGAAATCCTAAATATTTATTAGAAACAGGAAGTAATTATACCGTACAACGCAATGACCAAGAATTAAAAATCGTTATCCCCTCTAATTTTTTGGACAAACTGTCTGATAAAGAGAATAGCAGTAGTTTTATAGAGCCACTTTTACCTTTTACTGTCGGAGAGGTACAAGTAGGTATGCC